>JBBSLR010000211.1:0-5821 GCA_038255045.1 Phormidesmidales cyanobacterium | reverse complement strand
GGGTGCGGCCACGGTTGTCGCACACGGCCACATGGGCGATGTGGTGCGACTCTGCGATGCCCTCTCGCAGCAGCTGGATCTCTAGCTCTTTAGTTTGGTGTCGACTAACCCGGCTGCTGGTCATAGGAGAGGCTCTGCGGTTGTGAACAAAAGCAAGACTGTAGGGGAGCTGCTGCGGGATTCAGAGGTTAGATTCAGAGGCTAGATTTAAATCCTAGCCTTGAATCTTAGACTCAAATCCTAGATCAGCGGCCAGACAATTAGCCCCAGGGCCAGCAGCAGGGCAAACACCCCCAGGGTGCGGCGAATGCGCTGGAGTACGGGCAGCACCTGATAGTCTACGATGAGGCGATCGCGGTTTGACACCTCTTCGGGCTTAACCCATAGCTGACCGTCATACCAGCCCGACTCTTCGTAGGGCACGGTAGTCTGGCGCAGCCGCCCACCCACATGAGACCAGCCTACATAGAGCTGTAGCAATGCCAGCAGGGGCAGCACCAGTGCCCCCATGGCTGCACTCAGGCCAAAGGGCAGGGGATGCTTAGCTGGGGCAAAGCTCGCCGCCGCCATCGGCCCAACTACCACCCAGCTCACGCCCCACAAAATCACCAAGGGCTTGAGGTAGCTGGCCAGATCGCGGCTACCCCAGCCGTAAAACCAGGACTCTCGCACGCCCTGATATTCGTTAATGGGCTGCTGCTCAGCCGGTACCGGGCATCGTTGAGGCATTGCCGACAATACAAAAATCTAGCTCTAGCCTAAATGAATTGCCCGCCAATAGGAACTGCCACCCAGGAAATTTACCGTCGTTGGTGTGGTGACGGCATCGGGACACATAGCCTAGAAGCCTAGCCCTGAGAGATTAGAACTGAGCCGGGTTAAAGTGCTGGCCGGAGGGCTGATAGAGAATTTGGTTGGCATGGCCCCAAAAGGCTTCTAGATCGTAGAAGTCTCGAGCCTCGGGCATGAAGATGTGGACGATCACCTCACCGTAGTCCATCACAATCCAGCTGCCTTCGCCCTGGCCCTCAACCCTGAGGGGGCGGCGGTTGTGGTCAGTTTCTAGGGTCGCTTCGATAGAGCCGGTAATGGCTCGCACCTGCACCGCCGAGAAACCGGTAGCTACCACAAAGTAATCGGCCAGATATGACACCTCTCCCACCTGTAAAATTGTGATGTTGCCCGCTTTGCGATCGTCGGCAGCGGCGGCAATGGCGTAGGCCAGGTTTAATGCGTCATCCTCTACTTGAGCCGAGGGTGTTAGGGCCGAGGGTGTTGGGGCTGAGGCACTGGTGGCGATCGCAGGCTGACGGTGGGAAGACTGGGTCATAAGCAATGGCGTAGGGGATCAGCAGGGTTAGGGAGGCTATGGCGCAACACCGGCCCACTGTGTCTCTATTCTAAAGGATGACCCCAGCGGCTCGCCGCAGTGACCCCAGCCCAGTCATAAACCGTTATGGAAAGGTGATCATAAAGCTGGGGGTTTTGCGCCCCAGGCCGCTGCGCCCGTCAGCGCAGCAGGGTAAAGTTTGAGATCCTAAACCCGGCGCAGCGTATATCATGGTTGGTCATATTTGGCGGCTATGAAAGTGGCTGCAAAGGCGGGGTGGCGGTTGGGTTTCTGCCCCTCAGGCGTGGATGCTCTACACGGCTCGTCTTGACGTTTTACAGGGGGAAACACCATGCCTCAACTTACCCAGGGTCTTATTGTTGCCGTTCTCATTGGCCTGCTGCTGGCGGTGATTGTGGGCTATTATCTGCGCCAGAGCCAGGTCAATGAGCTGACCGAGGCCCTGCGCCAAAGCCAAAAGCGCCAAGAAGATCTGGAGCAGGAGCACGAGCGGCGGCTGCGCGAGGCCACTCAGCAGCTGCAAAAAGACTATGAAGCTCAGCTGGCAGAAAGCACAGAGCGCCACCAGTCCCAGCTTAATGAACAGCTTAGCCAGCTAGAGGCCGAGTACCAGGCCCGCCAGGGTCTAGTGGGCAGTGCGGCCGTAGAAACTGACAGCTCGGTCGATCAACGCATTCGCAAACAGTATGAAACCCGGCTGAAAGAGGTGGCCGGTAAAATGCAGCAGGCCTACGAGCAGCACCTGCAAGCAAGACTGGCGGAGGAGCGGGCGATCGCCCAGCAAGACTCCGACCAGCGCCTGGCAGAGGCGATCGCCCGCTACCAAGACCAAGCCAGCCTGGCCCAGTCGCCTACCGATATTCCCCTGGGTAACCTGGTGCCAGAGCAGCCTGTCGCTGGTGACACCGCCGCTAGTGGCACCGCCGAGCTAGAAGCTCGCCTTCAGGCAGAGTATGACCAACGGCTAGCCGAGCGCATCGCCCAGTACCAAGACGACATGGCCCAGCGCACAGCCCAGCTTGAGCAAGAGTACGCGGCTCGGCTGTCGATGGCCCTAGGCAGCGCTCCAGGCCCGGTTGTTGGTGCCCCAGAGCAGCCCTCCATCGCCGAGCTAGAGCTAAACCTACGCCGCGAGCTAGAAGAGAGCCTGCGGGTAGAGTATGAGCAAAAACTGGCCGAGAAGATTGAGCATTACCAGGATGAACTCAACCAGCGCACCCAAGAGCTAGAGCAAAGCTACGAAGCCCGCCTGCAGCTGTTTCAGGCCGGTGCCCAGACGCAGGCCGCGCCCCCGGTAACCGATGAGGCAGAGTTAGATCTAGAAGGCGCGATCGCCGCCGCCAATGCCGCCGCCCTAGCCGCTAGTATTGAAGCCAGCCTAGGTATGGACGACGTTAGCCTAGACAGCTCTGAAGTCAGCCTAGATCTAGATGCCTTTTCTTCAGAAGCTACCTCCTCCGTAGCCGAATCAGACGATCTGGGGTTAGACCTGCTCGACAGCGATATTGAGAGCGATGGCGGGCAAGGTTTTGGTCAAGACGACGGGTTAGGTCTAGATACTGACTTTGATACCACTGACTTTGATACCGAAGACCTTGAGAGCCTGCTCAGCGCCCCTGGGCCAGACTATGCCGCCGATGATTTGCTCGACGGTCTAGATGACTTTAGCGATCTGAGCTAGCCAAGGCTATTCTGGCGATCGCAATAGCTGGCCAGCGCCATAAAAAAAGGGGTGTCTTGGTTTAACCAGACACCCCTTTCGCTATCTCTCTATCTTAGACAGGCCTAGCCTGCATTATTCATGACCGGAGGGAAATGCCCGTCATTCCCACCCAGAGCCTGCCCCCGCGAAGGCGTGGGGCGGGAATCTATGCGAGATGAGCTGCTTCGGATGGATTCCCGCTTCCACGGGAATGACAACCTGTACGTTCTCACAGTCGTGAATAATGCAGGCTAGTCGGGCTTTTGCTCCGGCATCATGCACTTGTCGGAGTCGCAGCCCGCCGGACCAGCCTCAATCACCTCGCCCGCGTCGTAGCGCGACAGCGCAGTGTGGAAGTTTTCTGTGCCGCGCCGCGCGAATACCTGCTGGCGGTGAGCCTCGTAGGTGGCCTTGTCGATGGGCTCAAAGGGCAGCCGGGGGAAGGTTTGCAGGTCGTCGAACCGGGCCAGCAGGGCGGCGGAAATATAGCCTTCGTCATTTTGGATGACCTGGTAGATGCGATCGGCCAGGGACTCCAGCTCCGGTTCGCGAAACTCGATGGTGGCGGAGGTGTTGTGGGTGGTGTAGTGCTTCTGCACCTGCATGTAGAAGTCAAACTGGGCCGCCGCCGAGAACTTCTCAATGGCGATTTCGTCGGCACCGGGCACGTTGGCCCAGGGCACTTCGACGGGAATCTCCACCAGCCACTCGGTGCAGCGGGGGTCGAAGGGGTCGTTGAGCAGGTTGCCGTTGTCGTCTTTGTCGGTCTGGGAGGGCACGACGGTGTAGCCGTAGTCGATGCAGGCCATGGCCACCGGGTCGTTTTTGCGGAAGGTGATGCGGCGAATGAAGCGCTGGGCCTTGGGCGGGTGCCAGCCGGGGCTAGCGCCCGTGAGCAGCGACTTGGTGCCCGCAGGCTGTACGGTGGTGCAGCGGTTGGGGCGCACTAGGCCGTGGCGATCGCAGTACTCACCCACCACCCTATGGACAATCTCCTTCCAGCGGGTCAGATACTCTTTTTCTCTGGCTTTGAAATCTAGCCCTTGCATGGTATCGGGGCGACCGGCCTCCCACCAGCGCAGCCACTCGACCCCAAAGGCCGCCACAAAGAAGTCAAACAGCCCGGTGAAGGAGACGCCTACAATTGGGTCTTCTAGGCGAGACTTTTGGTAGCGAGGCTCTTGGAACTGGTGGTTGAGCAGCACGGCTACAGACAGGGCAGCGGCGGTGAAGGCGTCTTCTTGATCCTTCAGGTTCTCAGGGTCGAGCTGGTTGAGGTGAACTTCGGCCAGGTTGCAGTGGAAGTTGGCTCCGAGGATTTCGCCGCAGGGATTGAGACCGTAGCGATCGTCGCCGCCCGCCCGGCGCTTGGCCTCTCCGGCCCACTGAATCGCCCCTTCGCCCGAGTAAAACTGCTTACGCACCGAATCGATGCAGTCTTGCAGGCTGGGTTTGGTGTGGAAGACGCGGGTGTGGTTAGCCATGCGCAGCACGTCGCGCTCGGGGTCGATGCGCCAGTTGCCCTCGGCGTCCTGCTGCCAGAGGTTGTCTTTGGCGTCGATGGCCAGGGTGTCATTGCTGTCGAACTGGCGCATGCCCGCGCTACGCCTAATGTTTCCGGCCACCACGCAGGCGGCGGCTTCGTCGATCAGCAGGCAGCACTCGACCGAGCTGAGCTGGCGACCCAGGGCTTTGTTGAGAATAGTGGCGCAGCGATCGTAGAGCAGCGACAGGCGCACGGGGTTGGCCACACCGCCAAAGCCCTTGAGCTTTTCGCCGGCGGGGCGCACGTCGCGCAGGTCGATGGTGACGTTGACCGCTCCGGCAAAACGCTCGTCGGTGGAAAGCTCTAGCAGGGTCTCGTAGGATTTCACCCAGCCCTGGCGGCTGTCGCCGACGCGGATGGTGACCTGGTTGCCTGCGGTAGTCACCTCGGTGGTCTGGCGGCGATCGCCCACAGGAGTCTCGCCAATGTCACCCGCCATGGTGACGATGATGCGGTTGCGAATAGCGGGGATTTGGCTGATGTATTTGGGTTCAAGAATGGCCCCGGTGCCGCAGCCCATCATCGCCAGATCCATCATCAGGCCGAAGGCGCGCCAGTCGACCACATCGGTGCTGGTGCAGTTGTAGGCCCCGGAGAAGTTCTCGGGCTGCTTGCTCCAGGCGGTGCCGCCGACCCACAGCCAGCGACCCGAGGGCAGGGCTTTGACCTGGCGCTGCATGCGGCCCAGCAGGGCGGTTTCTTCGGCGGTGAGATTGCCCAGCTCGACTAGACCGGCTAGGGTTCGATCGCACACCTGATCCCAGGTTTCGCGCTGCCCCTCCACCACCTCGCCCCGGCGGCTGTAGGTGCGGTAAAACACGGGAAACGCCGCTGGAGCTGCCTCAGGAAATGGCCCCTGCTGCCGGGTACGGGGAAGTTCTTGAACCATGGAATCAGCCTTTTGCTAGCAAGAGAGTACGTAGATCCGACGCATTGCCCCAACCCAGAGGTAGAAACCCGCATGAATCGGCAGATTTTCGCCTGAGCCTGACAGAGCGCCCCAATGGTCGATCATCATAGCGGATCTTTTTCAGATGTAGCGTCTACAAAGCAACTTTTTCTAGATCTAGCGCTAGATCTAGAAGCTCCTCCCTAGCTGAGCTTTAGCATCAGGGTGGGTACCCCTGTTAAGGTGGCCCAGACCGCAGGTCGGGATCGCCAGATTGGCCGCTGAGCCTAGGACTGAAAGTCCCAGGCTCCAAGCAGAAATCCTCTGAAGAGG
>JBBSLR010000210.1:0-5839 GCA_038255045.1 Phormidesmidales cyanobacterium | reverse complement strand
GGAGAGCAGCATGTCCATTTCGCGGCGGCTGGGCTGGTCGGTAATGTCGGCGGCCAGCTTCACCAGGCCGTCGGTGGTTTTGCCCATGGCCGACACCACCACCACCACCGAGTGCCCCGCCGCTGCGGTCGCCTTGACCCGCTGGGCCACCGCCTGGATGCGCTCCACGGTGCCAACGGAGGTGCCCCCGTATTTCTGTACGATCAGTGCCATGGTGTTGTTGCCTGCCCGATTGCCTGCCCGATTGCCTGCCCGATTGCCTGTGTCTGGGCGATCGCCAGCCTGCTTGTCTCACCCCTCAGACCCAGACTAGAGAAACCCAGGCCCGAAAACCTAAACCAGAGAAGCCCGAGAAAAGCTGCCCAAATTTTAGCCCCATCGCCGCCGACCTAGACCGTCGATTTCAAGGCCCTCGTGCCAAAAAGCCAGACTTGTCATTTTATCAGCCCTCCTCGTCGGTTCACGGTTGCTTAGCCAATTTGTCTTGATCTGTGCGGGCTTGAAGGGGATAGCGCACAGCGCACAGTATTTAACGGTATTCTGCTTTATAACGAAACTTAACACCTCGCTGTTCTGGTATTGACATGCAGACCGTCCAACGACCTCCCGACTCAGACCCTTCTGCCCCAGGCAATGCCGCTGCGGCTTCATCCTCAGAACATGAGGTGCTGCCGGTTACCCCCGGCAGGCACCAGGTGGTCATCATCGGGGGCGGTTTTGGCGGTCTCTACGCCGCCCAGCAGCTTGGCCGCGCCGACGTGGAGGTGACGCTGATTGACAAGCGCAATTTCCACCTGTTTCAGCCACTGCTCTACCAAGTGGCCATGGGAGGCCTTTCCCCAGGGGATATCGCTTCGCCCCTGCGGGGAGTGCTCAGTGCCCAAAAAAATACTCGAGTGCTGATGGGCGAGGTCACCGACGTAGACCCCAATCAGCAGCGCGTTAGTCTCATCGATGGCCGCACCGTGCCCTACGACAGTCTGATTGTGGCCACGGGCATGAGCCACTTTTACTTTGGCCGCGATGACTGGGCCGACGTCGCCCCCGGTCTCAAAACCGTCGAAGATGCCCTAGAAATGCGGCGGCGCATCTTTGCCGCCTTTGAGCAGGCCGAAAACACCACCGACCCCGACCTCAGGCAAACTCTGCTGACCTTTGTGATTGTGGGCGGTGGCCCCACCGGAGTGGAGCTAGCTGGGTCGATGGCTGAGCTGGCCCACCACACCCTGCGCCACGACTTTCGCCACATTGACACCACCGCCAGCCGCATTCTGCTGGTCGAGGGCCTAGATCGGGTGCTGCCCCCATTCCCGCCCGAGCTGTCGGCCCGCGCCCAGAGCGACCTAGAGAAAATGGGAGTCGAGGTGCTGACCGAGAGCCTCGTCACCGACATTGCCGGCCACCAGATCACCATCAAACAGGGGGATGAGCTGACCCTGCTCAACGCCGGCACCGTACTGTGGGCCGCCGGGGTGCGCGACCCCGGCATGGGCGGCATTTTGGCGGCTAGCACCGGGGCCGAGCGCGATCGCTCGGGCCGCGTCATGGTCAGCGATGACCTCAGCCTGCCCACCCACCCCAATGTCTTTGTGGTGGGCGACCTGGCCCACTTTGCCCACCAGGGCGATGGCGCAGCCTCCCCGGAGGGGAATCGCCCTCTGCCCGGTGTCGCCCCCGTGGCTATGCAGGAGGGCAAGTACGTGGCCAAACTGATTCAAAAGCAGCTCCAAGACGACACCCTGCCCCCCTTTGAGTACAAAGACAGCGGCAGTCTAGCGGTGATTGGTCGCCACGCCGCCGTCGTCAATCTGCCCTGGGCCAAGCTCACCGGCTTTCCTGCCTGGTTTGTGTGGCTATTTGTACACATCTTTTATCTAATTGAGTTTGACAACAAGCTCATGGTCATGACCCAGTGGGGGGCCAACTACCTCACCCGCAAGCAGGGGTCGCGCCTGATCACCGAGAAGGTGTTTGAGAAAGTCGAGGTCACCACCCCAGAGTAGGCCTAGAATAAGCCCAGGGTACGCCTACCCCAGCCGCTGAGGTCTACCCTGACTCTATGAACCCCGAATCCCCAGCCTTGCCCGACTACGAGCACCATCTGCTGACGGCCATGGCCTACTTTCTAGGTCGTGACCCAGAGGCCCAGGCGCGGGCCTGCCTGTGCATGTATCTGCGCCAGGCAGAGCCTCGCATCATGGCCCAGGTGCGCTACTACGCCCATCGGCTGTCGGCCCAAACCGGGCAGCCCCTGAGCGAGTACGACCTGCTCACCATGATTGCCCAGTCGCCCAATGCGGTGACAGAATTGCTGCCCGATCTGGGGCAGGTGCATGACCCCGCCCAGCCCGATGTGTTTAGCTAGCCGCCCCGCTGGTTAAGTTTCACAATCTATGCTGATTTTGAGGGGTTGTCTGTGTATAGATCCTATCAAGGCAACTCAGTGGAACTTTATAATGGCGTCTTTTTTGCTACAGGGGTTTAGACTGCGATCAGGCAATCGCTGGGAAAGGTTTACGCGGCTCATGGGGGCCACATTGCTTTGCAGCACCCTGCTGGCCACCGCTGGGCACCAGGCCCAAGCCCAGGCTCCCGCCGCCGCGACCGTGACCGAGATCTTAGACAGCAACCAGGTCTATATTCAAAACCGCGCCGCCCAGGTAAACAGCGTGGCTCAGCAGCGGCAGCAGGTACGCACGCAGTCGGCCCGGGCCTCACTGCGGTTTAACAGTGGGGCGGTGGCTCGCCTGGCCCACAACTCTAGCCTAGTCGTGGGTCAATGTGCCCAGATCAACCGGGGCACAATGCTGGTCAACGGCAATCTCAACGGCTGCTCGACCTCAACCGTAGCGGGGGTCCGGGGCACAATTTATACCATTCAGGTCACTGAGGCTGGCGAGACCATCATTCAGGTGTTTGAAGGGGAAGTGGTGGTGCAGCGCAACCCCAACCCGGTGCCGGTCAACCCGACGACCGATGACTGTGACGCCCTTGATCCATCCCTAGACCCGATGGTGCCGTCCACTGACCCGGTGGTGCCCTTTATCAACCCCGTAGAGCCGCCCGGCCCTGGCCCCGGTGGCCCCGCTATTGAGCCGCCCACAACCCCTGACCCCGCTGGCCCACCCCCTGGCCCACCCAATCCATCCTTTGACCCCCTTGGAGCTAAGCCAGGCCGCCTGGTTGCCGCCAACAAACAACAGGATTCACCGGCCCCTGATTTAGAAACCCCTGATTCAGAGACCACCGCTCCCCTACCCATTAACGATATCGAGGGGGACGGCGATATCGTGGGGGAAATCGTAGACTTTACCCCCAAGGATGCCATTGCCGTGGCAGAGGGACAGCAGGTGATTGTCAACGCGGCGGAAGACAGGGCGGTGATTGCCTCTCTGTCTGCGGAGGCTTTTATCAATCTGCTGGAAGGCCCACTTATTCGCGGCTTTGCCTTAGAAATACCCGGTATTGGCAACCTGCAGCAGTCCTTTGAGCGGTTATTTCCAGGGATTCCCTTACCCTATTACTGGCTGCCGTCGGTGCCCATTCCGCCGATCCGCTTCCCCTTTCCGTTCTAGTGTGAAGTAGGCCAGGCTCCAAGCCCAGATTTTGCCGAGTGAGGTTGGAGCAACGCCGTGTTTAAAACTAATCGACGCATCTTTCAGCTAGGCCACGGGCTGATGGTGAGCTGGGCGGTGTTTGGGGCGATCGCCCTGACCTCTCAACACCCCTGGATTGTGCTAATTGAGGGCCAGGCTCAGTCGTTTTTGCTGTGGCTGCGGGGGCCGGTGCCGATTCCTGAAGAGATTGTGATCCTGGGCATTGATGAATACTCGCTCTCCCAGGGTGACCTGTACCGAGCTGCCCCAGAGCGCTACCCTTTTTTGGCCCCCCTGGCGATCTGGCCCTGGCAGCGGCAGGCCTACGCCCAGGCGATTGAGCAACTAATGGCCGCCGGGGCCAGGGCGGTGGCCATTGACGTACTGCTGGTTGACCCCAGCGGCTACGGCTCTGCCGATGATGATGCCTTGGCCGCCACCCTGGCCCGGTGGGGCGATCGCGTGGCCCTGGCCGCCGCCTACGACGTGTCGATCAGCGACTTTGGCCTGTTCACCAGCCTGCTACAGCCGATTTATAGCGGCCGGGCGGGGCTGATCAACCTGGAGGCCGATGTTGACGGCAAGTATCGGGCCTCCCCCAACCGGAGGATTGAGGCGCTGCGGCAGACCCATGGTTTTGCCGATGATTTACCCTCCCTGGCGGCGGCTACCCTAGCGGCAGCCGACTATCCCAGCCCCGATCGCCAAAGTCAGGAGATTTTCTTCTACGGCCCGGCGGGCACGTTCCCAACGGTGTCGTTTGTGCAGGTGCTTGACCCCGACAACTGGCCCCTGATCGCCGACCAGTTCAAAGACAAAATCGTGCTGATTGGCCCCATGGCCGACTCCTTTCAAGACCGCAAGCGTACCCCCACCGACAACGCCATGCCGGGGGTCGAGATTCATGCCCACGCTCTGGCTGCGCTGTTGGAGGGCAGAACCGTCAACGCGGCGATCGCCAACCCTACAGCCCAGGGGCTACTGACGGCGATCGCCCTGGGGGCCGTGGGGCTGGGGTTGGGCTATCGCTTTACCCAGCCGGTGCCAAGGCTGGTGGGTTTTGCGGGGGCGATCGCCGCCTGGGGTGCCCTGGCCTATCTGCTGATGGTGCACCGCGATCGGCTCATGCCCGTGGCCATTCCCGTGGCCTGTCTGGGCATGGGGGCGGTCAGCTACGTCGCCACCGGGGCCGTCAGCAACCGCCTCGAAGAACAACGCCTGCGCCGCACCCTAGAGCGCTACGTCGCCCCCTCCGTGGCCCAAGAAATTCTCAACCAGCCCGAAGATTTTACCAGCCTTACCGTGGGCCAAAAATTTCAGGCGGCGGTGCTGTTTTCAGACATTCGCGGGTTTAGCCGGATTTCATACCAGCTGGGGGCGATCGAAACCGTCAGCCTGCTCAACACCTATCTCGATGTGATGGTTAACGCCATTCTGGAGTACCGGGGCACCATCGACAAATTTATTGGCGATGCGGTGATGGCCGAGTTTGGCGCACCCAAATCCCTCGGGCCAGAGCAAGATGCCCTCGGTGCCGTCTCCGCTGCCCTGGCCATGCGAGAGGCGCTAGCTACCCTACGCATTACGCTCAAAGAAAAAGGACTGCCGCCACTCTTCAACGGCATTGGCATTAGCTACGGTGAGCTGGTGGTGGGCAATGTGGGGTCGGTGCAGCGGCTAGAGTACACCGCCATTGGCGACACCGTAAACGTCGCCAGCCGCATTGAGGGGTTGACCAAAATGGTTGGCACCGATCTTTTGATTACTCAGCCCTGCTACGACCTGGTGAAAGACCATATCATCACCGTAGACCAGGGCACCCACGTGTTAGCCGGGCGCGAGCAAGAATCGGTTCAGGTGTATGGCGTCGTGGCCTTTAAGGGCGAAAGCGATCACCTCTACCAACAGGTGCAAAAAGACCTGATTCAACACCTGAGCCAGCCAAAGGCCATAACCCGAACCAGCAGAGACAAAACGACCTGATCACACAAAAAGGGTGAGTCAGCTTAGATGCTCAACCCACCCTCCTGGGCGCATTTACCTGCTCGAAAGGCAGACGCACTTAAATGTTGCCTTTCTACCCGACTAAACGACGGCCAGCTCGGGGGCGGAGCGCTTGCTGTGGCGAATGCCTTCGATCGCAGTCGCATAGTCGGGCGCGTTGAACACCGCCGACCCGGCCACGATCGCGTTGGCCCCAGCTTCTAGCACCTGCCAGGTGTTGTTGACCTTGAGGCCACCGT
>JBBSLR010000209.1:0-5851 GCA_038255045.1 Phormidesmidales cyanobacterium | reverse complement strand
GCGCTATCGTCTGGTGCTCGACAACCCCAGCCCCGAGAAGCACTACTTTACCGCCAAAGACTTCGCCGACGGCCTGTGGACCCAGAAGGTGCAGGCCGCAGGGGTAGAAGTAAAAGGCGCAATTCACGAGCTAGAGCTGAAGCCGGGGGCGATCGCTGAGTGGGTATTTGTGCCCGAGCGCCCTGGGCTATACGAATTGCACTGTGCGATCGCAGGCCATGCCGAAGCCGGTATGGTGGGTCAGCTCGAAATCTTAGCGGCGGGCAATACCTAGCGATCGCCAATCAAGCTCGACCTAGATTTGAGCATGTAAGTCTAGGAGACAACCTCGGAGAACCGTCTCAAATGCAACCTTATGCCCTGGGATAGAGGTGTTTTGAGGGATGATTGTGACATTTATAGAAACAGTGTTCCAGCTAAAGATCACACACTGGTCGATCCAGTTACCATTTTCAAGAGCACCGCGACCGTAGTTTTGAACCACAATGCTTCCGGATTTTACCCATGACTCCTTTGCCATCCTGGCTGTAGACGACTCTCCCGACAACTTGTTTCTGATTGAGTCTATTCTGGATGACCCCAACTACCGCATGACCTGTGTGGAAAATGGTCAGGCGGCTCTCGACGCTGTGCAGCAGGCTCCGCCTGACGTAATTTTGCTCGACGTCATGATGCCGGGGATGGATGGCTATGCGGTGACCCAAAAGGTGCGCAGCGATCCTACCCTGCCCTACATCCCGATTTTGCTGATTACCGCCCACGATCAGTCGAGTCTGGTGCAGGGGCTAGATGCCGGGGCCGATGACTTTATTCGCAAGCCGGTAGATGTCAATGAGCTGCGGGCCAGGGTGCGATCGCTGCTGCGACTCAAGCGCAGCATGGATGCCCAAAACGCAATGCTGCGCCAGCGCGACGACTTTGTAGCTCGTCTCACCCACGACCTCCGCACCCCCCTGGTAGCCGCCAACCGCATGCTCGACCTCTGCCAGAGCGACGCCTTTGGCACCGTAGCCGATGACGCTAAGCAGGCGATCGCCACCACCATTCAGAGCAATCGACACCTGCTCAGCATGGTGAACACGCTGCTCGAAGTCTACCGCCACGAGGCCGGCCATAAGGCCCTAACGCTATCGCCGGTGGATCTGCTTAAGCTGGCCGAAACCGTGGTGATGGAGCTGGCCCCGATCGCCTCTGAGAAAACCCTCACCTGCCTACTCTGTCGGGTCGATCACGTCGATAGCCTGCCACCCTCTGCCCCCAGCCCATCGGCCAACAACGGAGCGTTGAAACCGACGCAGTCTGACGACACATCTCTAGAACCTAGTGCCTCTGGTACGCTCGCCTTACCGGACGATGGCTTTACGGTGCCAGGTGATCATCTAGAACTGCGCCGGGTGGTGACTAACCTAGTGGGAAACGCCATCAAATTTACCGACACCGGCGGCATTACCGTCACCGTGGGGATTTCGCCCCACCTACCGCCAGAGGTCGAGCTGCCTAGCACCCATGGTGCTTCCCATCCCTGGGTGTGGGTATCTGTAGTCGACACCGGCATTGGCATTCCCGAAGCCGAGCAGGGGGACGTATTTGAATGGTTTCGCCAGGGCAACCAGGCGAGGGCAGGCCATGGCCTCGGGCTGCATCTTTCGCAGCGCATTGCCCAGATGCACGGCGGCACCATTGCTGTGACCTCTGAAATAGGCCAGGGGAGCTGCTTTACCCTTTACCTACCCACCGCAGAATAACAGGGGCCAGGGGCCAGCCCTCAGGTCAGGCCATCTGCCCCGCCACCAAATCGCAAACCGTAAACCCTGAACCCCAGCCGTCGCCCAGCCCTGGTTTAGTAGGATAGGAAAGCACCGTCACCTCTCCAGGGCATCACTATGCGCATTGGGCTACCCAAGGAAATCAAAGATCAGGAATTTCGCGTCGGCCTGACTCCGGCGGCGGTGCAGAGCCTGAGCCAGCAGGGTCACCCGGTGATGGTGCAGGCCGGAGCTGGGGCCGGGTCGGGCTTTGAAGACCGTGACTATCAAACCGCTGGGGCTAAGATCGTGGCCGATGCGGCTACGGCCTGGGGCCAAGAAATGGTGGTCAAGGTCAAAGAACCCCAGCCCTCGGAGTATGGATTCTTTCGCCCTGATTTGGTTTTATTTACCTACCTGCACCTGGCCGCTGAGCGCAAGCTCACCGAAGCTCTCATGGCCAGCGGCATAGAGGCGATCGCCTACGAAACCGTAGTTGCCGCCGACGGCAGACTGCCCCTGCTCACCCCCATGAGCATCATTGCCGGTCGCCTCTCGGTGCAGTTTGGGGCCCGCTATCTGGAGCGGCAGCAGGGCGGGCGGGGGGTTTTGCTGGGCGGCATACCTGGCGTCGCCCCTGGCACCGTGGTGATTTTGGGCGGCGGCGTAGTCGGCACTGAAGCCGCCAAGATGGCCGTAGGCCTGGGGGCCAGGGTGCAAATTATCGACCTCAACGTAGACCGGTTGGCCTACCTCGAAACCCTATTTGGCTCTCGGGTAGAGCTGCTCTACAGCAGCCCCGCCCAGATCGCTGCCTCGGTACCCCAGGCCGATCTGCTGATTGGCGCGGTGCTGGTGCCCGGTCGTAAAGCCCCCACCCTGGTTTCTAAAGAGCTGGTCGCCACCATGCGCCCTGGCTCGGTGATTATCGACGTGGCCGTAGACCAGGGCGGCTGTATCGAAACCCTGCGCCCCACCTCCCACAGCCAGCCCACCTATGTCGAGCAGGGCATAGTTCACTTTGGGGTGCCCAACATGCCCGGGGCCGTGCCCTGGACTGCTACCCAAGCCCTCAACAACGCCACCCTGCCCTACGTGCTCAAGCTGGCTAGGCAGGGTACGGGGGCCATGACCACCGACAGCGGGCTTCGGGGCGGGCTAAATGTCTCCTCCGGCAGGCTCATTCACCCGGCGGTGCAAGACGCCTTTCCTGATCTGGCGGCTCAGCCAGCGGAGAAAGTCGCAGCGTTTTAGCCTTTCAGCCCTGGGGCTGGGTCAACCGTGCGGCTGACAATCGTGTCCCCTAACTTGTCAGCTTTAACTTGTCAGTCTACTAGTTCACCACTGCGCTGCCGTGGGCACGGGGATCGGCGTTCACCGCGCCCTGACGGGAGAGAAAATCGCCCTCAATCTCGGAAGCGCGGCCAAAGGTCTGCTGGTGGGGCAGCGGTGCCTGGGCAATCAGCGCGTCTAGATTTTCGCTGAGAATCTGCCGGGGCTGTTCGCCAATGGCGGTGGCAATCGGGTTGGCCGCTGCCCCCATATAAACAAAGTGAGGAATGCCTTCTACCCGGTAGGCCAGCATTTCGGGCAGCCACTTGTTGTTGTCAATGTTGAGCATGACAAAGTTGACCCGATCGCCGTAGCTCTCTCGCAGATCGGCCATGTCACCAGCCATCACCTGGCAGGAGGTACACCAGTTGGCGTAAAACTCCATTAGGGTGGGCTTGCCGTTGGCCTGGGCCACCTCGTAGGGCACCGCGCTAGCCGCCAGCTCCGCCAGAGACGGGGTGCTCGCCTGGGTGCGCAGGCCCAAAAACATCGCCGCCGCCAGCACTACAGCGGCGATCGCCACCACCAAGTTGCGGGCACGATTGGGGAGAAGATCTGAGGTTGCAGGCAGGTTTTCTGACATATTTCTGACATAGGGTTCACGACTCCCCGGTAGGGGGTTATGGCGGCAAGACATGATGGGTCAACCCAGTCTCCGGTTAGGATAGGAGCAAGCCGCTAATTTCAGTGTAAAAGAATCGAGCCGGTAAAAGAATCGGGTAAACAGATCGGGGCATCGAGTCGGCTATGAAAAAACGGGTTAAGCTGATTTTCCCCAAGCGGTCGGTACATATGCCGATTACCTATCGGCTGGCTAAGGACTTTAACATTGCCGCCAACATCATTCGTGCCCAGGTGGCCCCCAACCAGGTGGGCACCCTGGTGGTCGAGCTGTCGGGCGACATCGACCAGCTCAACGACGCCGTTGACTGGCTCGAGGTGCAGGGCATCGAGGTGTCTGGGGCCAGCGGCGAAATCGTAGTCGATGAAGACCTCTGCGTCCACTGCGGGCTATGTACCGGGGTGTGCCCCACCCGCGCCCTCACCCTCGATGGTGAAACCTACCGGCTGACCTTCTCGCGATCGCGCTGCATTGTCTGTGAGCAGTGCGTGCCCACCTGCCCGGTGCAGGCCATCTCCACCAATCTATAGTTGCTCAGCCCGAGGCGCGATCGCCATGAAACCAGCCCGGTCACTGCCCACCCTGCTGCGAGACCACTGGCTCTCGTGGACCCTGCTGGTGATGGCCTACGCCACCTTCGGCGGTTTTTTGCACCACCGCGAAGCCTCTCCCATCACCTGGTGGGTCACGGTTTCGCTGGCGATCGCCGGAGCCTGGGTGATTACCCTAGGCTGGCCGCAGATCAGGCGAGTGCTGCTCTTGGGCTTTCAGTCCGATATCGGGTACTTTATCATGGCCCTTTCCGCCGCCTCCCTGGCCGTGCTGGTGGTCACCCAGTTTCAGATGTTTATCTACTTCACCATGCTGGTGGCGGTGTCGCTGCTGGCCCGAGTCGACAACCTGATTGCAGGCTCTAGAGATGCGATCGCCTTTCTCTGGCTGTCGGTGCTAGCGCTGCTGGGGTTAGCCATTAGCTGGCTACCAGTACTGCTGGCAACGACCACAGCCTAAAGCTTGGGACAGGTGGTGCCTGCTGCTCCTAGAGAAGCGCCTGCAGAAAGCTTTTTAGAAACCCCCGCTGACTTTAAATTTTGTTGTTTTTTGTTGCCGTCTGGGTAGATTAAAGTCAGTTATCTGCTTGATGCCCAAATCACCCGCTTAACTATGAACACTGCTCTAATAGAGTCCATTAAGCAGTCTGACGGCCGCTATCTCAGCGATACTGAGCTTCAACCTCTGGCTCAGTTTGTGGCTTCCTTCGACTCTCGCTATAAAACCTACATTTGCCTTAAACATGATGGCGAAGCCCTAGCGATCAAAGCGCTACGCCGGTTGATGTCGACCCAGCACCGGCAGGTGGTGCAAGAGCATAGCAGCAAATGCCAGCGCGATATGACCTACACCCTAGAGTGCATTGCCAAGGCCATTCTGCTCGATGACTCCACCGGTTTTATGGAAGAGTATGTATTGTGGATGCAAAACATCACCCGCGCCCTGCACAAAGAAAGCTCCGCCATTGATGCCTACCGCAGCCTTCAGGCCGAGATCACCGCTACCCTGCCCCAAGCGGCGGCCCAGCTCGTCAACGGCTACCTCGACCAGCTGATTACAGCTTTTGCAGAAGGCCTAACCCTCCCCTAAACAGCACAGAAATAGCGGTCGCCCAGGGGGGCAGCACACCATAACTTTATCCCCCAGGCTGATGCCGGGCTAAGGCAACAGGGAAGACTATAGGGTGTTGGCACATTCATGGTTTAAAGCGAATGGGCTTTCCCCATAGCACCGATACCCTAGACCCCTTGAAGTTAGAACCCTTTACCCACGAAACCGCCATCAGAGCCTACCTGATTGAGCTGTCTACCTTTCAGCAACAGCCCCTATTGGGTGGCTATGACCAGGGCAAACTATGCCTCAGCGACTGCGGCCTGATTGTCGCTGACGAGTGGGTGCGCTCGGCCACCAAGCGCAGCGGCATTGACCTTGACCGGTGGAACATCACCCCCACCAGCCTCAAGAGCATTGTGTTTCTCCAGGTGGCAACACCCTTTAACATCGAAGCCCCTGGCCCTTTAGAAAGCCAAAAACCCTGGCTGCTCTCATCGTTTGTCACCAGCTTCAAAGCAGCAGCGGCTAAACGCATTAATCTATGCCG
>JBBSLR010000208.1:0-5851 GCA_038255045.1 Phormidesmidales cyanobacterium | reverse complement strand
GTAGCAATCGACCAATCCTATGACTTCAGAACCCGCTGTTACCAGCCCGGTGGCGTCTCCCCTAGCCGCGATCGCCCTCAAGGTAGCGGGCGCGATCGCCATTCTCTCGGCCCTGCTAGATTTCCTCATTCTGCTGATTCCGCCTAACCTCACCAATGTGCAGTGGCAACTGGCCACCACCACCCAGCTGGTTGATCGCGGCATTGTGCCCCTGGTGGGCATGGCCCTGCTGCTGTCTGGGTTTTGGGTCGATAGCTTGGTCGGTCGCACCGTCGCCCAGCGCAAGAGCCTAGCCACCGACCCACGGTTTTGGGTATGTGGCCTGGCCAGTTTGCTAGGGCTAGCCTACCTGTTGCTGACCCTGCTGCACCTCAATGCCGTACGGCTTTCGAGCCAGCAGGCCCTGGCCCAGGTCAACACCGAGGCCGGTGAAGCCGCCACCCAGCTACAGCAGCGGCTATCCACCGAGCTAAGTCAGCAGCAAACCCAGCTGGGGGCCCTGCTCGAAAACGAAGACCTGCTCGCCCAGGCGATTCAGAGTGGTCAGCTTCCCCCCGACATTGGCCAATACCGCAATAATCCAGACGGTCTCACCGAGTTTTTGCAGCAGCGAGCCGACCAGGCCCAGCAGCAAATCGAGACCGAAATCGGCACCCGCCGGGTTCAAGCCGAGCGCCAGGTCAGAATCGAAGCCTGGCGGTCAGGCATGCGCATTTCGGTGATCAGCCTGCTGCTGGCGGCGGGCTACTCTATGATTGGCTGGCTGGGGCTGCGGCGGCTGCTGTCCCTGACGCGGGCCGCTTAGCCGAGGGCCTGCACCATGGCCTGCTGAGCGGTTGCCTGATAGATCTCCCGCAGGTGGTTCATCACCACGGGGGCGTCTTCCGGAGCCAGGGGAATTTTGCCCAACACATCCAGCACCGTTGTTTCTGCCGGGGTGATCACCACTAGCTCGGGGTCTAGGGGTTCACTGTAGGCCCAAAAGCTATTTAGATCTGGGCCGGTGGCTAAGGCCGTGGGGGCTGGGGCCAAGTCAGCGCCTGGCTCAGCGGTTGTCGATGTGGGCAGGGCTGCTGTGCTCTGCCGCTTTTGTCTTAGGGCTTCTAAAATGCTGTTTCGGCTCCGCCCCCGCAGCCGAAACAGCACAAAGGGGTCTTCGCGGAATAGGTCACCCAGCTGGTAGTAAACCGCGGCGATGTGTTTGCAGGGGTTCTTGGGGTCAGGGCAGCTGCACTTAGAGTGCACCTCTGAAAGATTAAAGGGGTAAAGACTGAGCCCGTTGGCGGTAAAAACCGCCTCAATTTCGGCGGGCATGTCTCCTGCCAGCAGCTGAGCTGAATAGATCGCCTGATCGGACAGCGAGTCGATGACGTAGTTCCAGTCTTCGTCGCTGAAGGCATCGAGCCAGATCGAGAGTTGATAGGGGTCTTCAGCGGTGCCCTGGACTAGGGCTGTCACCTTTGACCCCTTATATTCAAGGCTGAGAATGTGGCCTTCCCGAGCGTAGATGCGGCCTCGCTCTAGGCGCTTTTTAAAGCGGTAGGTGTTGAGTAGCTCAACCCAGCGTTGCACCCACCAGGCTTCATCGTCTAGGGCGTAGGTAAGGCTAGAGGTAGATTGGTAAGCGGTCATCCAAGGCAAGCCTGCGGGTACTTCCCCTATGTTACAGCCCTATAGGTTATGGCCCTAGGAAACGCTCAGGTTCCCTAGGGCCATAACATGTAGCGTCTGGCCTAGCGACCAATGCCCAGGTACTGGAACCCGGCCCGCACCATTGCCTCACGGTCGAGGAAGTTGCGGCCGTCGATCATAATTGGGCTATTCATCCGCTGGGCCATGGCAGCGTAGTCTAGCTCCTTAAACTGTTGCCAGTCGGTGACCAGCACCAGGGCATCGCAACCATCGGCTAGGTGAGAGGCGTCGGTCTCGACGATTACCCCGCTCAGCCCGTGACGTAGACCGCTTTGCGACACGATCGGATCGTAGGCTTTGACCTTGGCCCCTAGACGGTTGAGCTGCTCAATCAAAATTAGCGACGGCGCGTCGCGCATATCGTCGGTGTCGGGTTTGAAGGTTAGCCCCAGCAGACCCACGGTTTTACCCTTGAGAATCTTAAGCACCTGCTGCAGCTTCTCCAGGGTGATCTGGCGCTGGCGGTTGTTCACATCCACGGCGGCCTTGAGCAGCTGAGCCTCGTAGCCGTAGTCGTCGGCGGTGTGAATCAGGGCAGACACATCTTTGGGAAAGCAGGAGCCGCCCCAGCCAATGCCCGCCTGCAAGAATTTCTTGCCAATGCGAGAGTCTAGGCCAATGCCCTGGGCCACCTGGGTGACATCGGCTCCAACGCGATCGCAAATGTTGGCGACTTCGTTAATAAAGCTAATTTTGGTGGCCAAAAAGGCGTTAGAGGCGTACTTCACCATCTCGGCCGAGCTCAGATCGGTGACCACCACCGGCACCGGGGCCGCTCCCTGATCTTCAGCAAACTGGCGCTCTACGATGGGGGTGTAGAGTTCTTTCATCATCGCGATCGCGCGGGGGCTGTTGCTGCCCAACACAATGCGATCGGGGTTAAAGGTGTCATACACCGCCGAGCCTTCGCGCAAAAACTCAGGGTTGCTGACCACATCAAAATCTGTAATCACCTCTGGGTGATTGGTCTCAGGAATGCCGCCAGCGGGCACGGGTTCCTTCTGCCGCTCGGTCACGCCATCCATCACAATCATCCGCACCCAGTCGCCAGAGCCGATGGGCACCGTAGACTTGTTGACAATTACCTTGTAGCCGCCGTTGAGATGGGTGCCAATGCCCTTCGCTACCGCCTCAACGTAGCGAGTGTCGCTCTCGCCGGTGGGCAGCGCCGGGGTGCCCACCGCAATAAAGAGCACTTCGCCATGCTCAACCCCACCCTTGAGATCGGTAGAAAACTCGAGGTGACCCGCCGCCATCGATGATTTCATCAGCTCAGATAGCCCTGGCTCAAAAATGGGCGACTGCCCCGACTGCATGAGCTTGACTTTCTCTTCGTTAACGTCGATGCAAATGACCTCGTGGCCCACGTGGGCTAGGCAAACCCCGGTGACTAGGCCCACATAACCTGTACCAATCACACATACACGCATAGAAAATACCCCTTAGTTTAATAACGCTGATATACAAACCTGGCCACAGCGGCTCCACCCTGGCCAGGTTTGGTGCTGCTCCCTAGGAAGTCGTCACAGATTGCAGTGACGGCTGCGCTGCGGTCTCGGTTTCCGCCTGGGTCACGCGATCGCGAAAATCGTCAATGGTGAGTTTAAGCCCCTCTTGTAGGGAAATCGTGGGGCTCCAGTCAAGGAAGGTTTTAGCTTTGGTGATGTCGGGCTTACGGCGCTGGGGGTCATCCTCAGGCAGGGGCTTGTAAACCAGATCTGCGTCGGGGTTGACCATCGACTGTACGGTCTGGGCCAGCTGGAGAATGGTGTACTCATCGGGGTTGCCCAGGTTCACCGGGCCAATGTAGTCGCCATTCATTAGCCGCATCAGACCTTCTACCAGGTCAGACACATAGCAAAAACTACGGGTCTGAGCGCCCGTGCCATAGAGCGTCAGGGGGTTGCCCTGGAGAGCTTGCACCACAAAGTTGCTCACCACCCGGCCATCGTTTTCAAGCATGCGGGGGCCGTAGGTGTTAAAAATACGGGCCACTCGAATATCGACGTTGTTTTGGCGGTGGTAGTCAAAGGCCAGAGTTTCGGCCACGCGCTTGCCCTCGTCGTAGCAGCTGCGAATGCCAATGGGGTTGACGTTGCCCCGGTATTCTTCAGGCTGGGGATGCACCTCAGGGTCGCCGTAGACCTCAGAGGTAGAGGCCAACAAGAACCGCGCCTTGACCCGCTTGGCCAAGCCCAGCATGTTGAGGGTGCCCAAGACGTTGGTCTTGATGGTTTTAACCGGGTTGTACTGGTAGTGCACCGGAGAAGCCGGGCAGGCCAGGTGATAAATCTGGTCTACCTCAAGGCGAATTGGCTCGGTGACATCGTGGCGGATCAGTTCAAAATAAGGATGATTGAACCAGTGCAGCAGGTTGCGGCGATGGCCTGTATAAAAGTTGTCTAGACAAATAACTTCGTGACCCGCCGTCATGAGGCGATCAATTAGGTGAGAGCCGATAAATCCGGCTCCGCCAGTTACGAGAATTCTCATAGGTTAATAACCAGAGATGTACTAGTACACTACACATAAGCAGCTTTTTATAAGCTTACTCTTACCATCCAGCGGTGTCGGCGTAACATAAGCTTTTTCAGCCTAAGTTTGACCAAATATCAGCGTCTCTGTGAAGTTTCATCCGGCAAAAGATTTTTGTCCTGTGTGTTTGACTGCCTAGGGCTCTGCTTTAGGTAACGGCAACTAATGGAAAATCGCTGCCATCTTTTTGTTTACGGCACTCTTAAACCCGGAGAACGGGCTTTTGCTCAGCTGTGCGAGCCATTTGTTGTGGCCACCCAAGCTGCCCAGGCCCAGGGCAGACTTTATCACCTGCCGCTGGGTTACCCGGCGATGACCCCAGAAGCGGGCTGGGTGCAGGGGGCGCTGCTGACGTTTTCTAATGCAGCCTGTTTGCACCAGATTGACGCCTTTGAGGAGTACTATCCCGATCACCCCCACGAAAGCGAATACCAGCGTCGCCTGCACCCGATTTATGACGTAAACCAGCGGCCTCTGGTTTCGGCCTGGGCATACACCATGAACCCTGAGCGCGTAGTATCTCTAGGAGGGCAGTGGCTAACCCAGGGATACTGGAGCGAAGCCCAAGCACTCTAGCCTGAGGTCTTACGACAAAAATGAAAGGCACTGTCAAAGTTGACAGTGCCTTTTGCTGCTAGAAATATCTAGCTAGTTGTGAGTTGACTAGGTCAACCTAGAAGCGGAAGGTGGCGCGCAGAGCACCCCACAGACCGGTGTTGTCAGTAACAGCAGGGTTTCTGGTATCACCGTAGAAGACAGAGGGGGTGATGGTCAGGAACTGGTTGAAGGGGATTTCGTAGTAGCCTTCAACAAAAAAGCTCTGGAAGTCACCACTAGAAGGCAGTTCGCCCCCATAAACCCCTAGCTGAGCACCTTCAGCCAGAAAATCGTTGAAGCCAAGGCCAGCATTCCAGCTAAAGGTATCGCCGCCCTGGAAGCTTGTAAAAGCACCGTGACCAGCTACGAAGAAGCCACCAAAGTCAAGGTTGAGTAGACCGGCGTAGGTATCAGTGGCAGTGGGGACGCCAAAACCAGCTGCAGCGCCGTCGCTGTGTAGGTAGGTAACTGCTGCATCGAAGAAGCCATCGGTCAGGAAGTTGAGCTGAGCGATGTAGCTTTGGTTGTTAGCAGCAAAGATACCAACAGCAGGGCTGGTAGCCTGACCCATAGCGGTGGTGCCGTTGCCAGCGGTGTAGCCCAAATCAAGCACGATGTTGTCGGTGAAGGCGATGTTAGCGCCTAGACCAGCCCCATTGGAGGTGCTGCCACCGAAGTCATAGAAAACAGGACCGCTGGGATCAAACACGCCAGGGCCATCGAAGGGAACGATGGTGCTGGTGACCCAGTCATCGCCCTGAAGACCCCGAGCAGCAGCAGTCACGGTGATGCGACCACCAACCGGGAAGCTGTAGTAGAAGTCGTCAACGGTAACGTTGTAGTTACTGCCACCAGAGTTCGCTAGGTTGAACCCGGTAGCAGCGTCGCCATCGCCAGACTGAAGACGAATTCGCAGGCGATCATTGCCGGTGAAGCTGGAGTCAAAGTTCAACCGAGCACGGGCAGCAACGCTGGTGCTGGTATCGGTGGGCAGGGTGTCAAAAGGAGTGACGATGTGGAAGTCGGC
>JBBSLR010000207.1:0-5860 GCA_038255045.1 Phormidesmidales cyanobacterium | reverse complement strand
GCGCGCCATCTGGATGCCCGCTCTATTCTTATTTCTCTGGCAGGCCACCCCCACCGCCGATGCCGCTTTCTTTTTCTTCACCACCAACGACCTGGGCTTTCAGCCCGAGTTTTTGGGCCGGGTGCGGCTGGTCACCAGCCTGGCGGCGCTGCTGGGTATTTGGGTATTTCAGCGGTTTTTGCGCACGGTGCCCTTTCGCACCATCTTTGCCTGGTCAACACTGCTCTCCAGCGTGCTGGGCATGACCATGCTGCTGCTGGTCACCCACGTCAACCGCAGCCTGGGCATTGGCGACGAATGGTTTAGCCTGGGCGACAGCCTGGTGTTGACGGTGATGGGCGAGATCGCCTTTATGCCCGTGCTGGTGCTCTCGGCCCGGCTCTGCCCCCCCGGCGTCGAGGCCACCCTGTTTGCCCTACTGATGTCGGTGGTGAATATGGCCGGGCTGGTCTCCCACGAGCTGGGGGCGGTGCTCACCCACTGGCTCGGCGTTACCGAAACCAACTTTGACCATCTGTGGCAGCTGGTGCTGATCACCAACCTCACCACCCTGCTGCCTTTACCCCTGCTATTCTTGCTGCCCAATTCCTCGTCCCAGGGGGTCGGCGATAGCGATAAAGGCTACGGTGAAGGCCATGGTGAAGATCTGCCCCCTGCCGATCCGCCCCTGGCTGCCACCAGTCTGTTTTTGTCCCCGGCGACAGAGCATCCGGTGACCGTGGGCGATTCCGGGTCGGAACGCTTCGCGAAGCGGGAGTGATTCTGTAGGCGCGGTGCATCGCTGCGCGGATGCACCCTACGGTTCTTGTCCACCACCCACCCACTCGTACGGGCGCACTGCGGTGCGCCCCAACCCGATCTCTTAACTACTCACCCACTCCCCAACTCCCCCCACCATGACCGCTACCCAACCCCGTCCCACCGCCGCTGCCCAGCCCTACTCCGTGGAAGACTGGGCCAGCGGCTATCGCTCTCAGCCCAACGAGCGCAGCTACTGGATCACCGACATTGAGGGCACCATTCCCCCAGAGCTGGAGGGCACCCTGTTTCGCAACGGCCCCGGCCTGCTCGATGTCCACGGTCACCCGGTCAAACACCCCTTCGACGGCGACGGCATGATCAGCAGCATCGCCATTCAGAACGGGCGAGCCTACTTTCGCAACCGCTTTGTGCGCACGGCGGGCTATGTGGCCGAGCAGCAGGCCAAGAAGCCTCTCTTTCGCGGCGTGTTTGGCACCCAAAAGCCCGGTGGCCCCTTAGCTAACGCCTTCGACCTCAAGCTCAAGAACATTGCCCACACTCACATCGTCTACTGGGCCGACAAACTGCTGGCCCTGTGGGAGGCGGCAGAACCCCATCGGCTAGACCCAGCTACCCTAGATACCCTTGGTCTCGACTATTTTAATGGGCTAATTGGCCCCGGCGGCTCCTTCACCGCCCACCCTAAAATTGACCCTGGCCACCACGGCGATGAAAGACTGGTGGGCTTCTCAATCAAAACTGGGCTGTCGAGCACCCTTAATCTCTACGAACTCGACACCGAGGGCAGTGCCCTTAGCCAGCACAGCCACACCATCCCCGGCTTTGCCTTTATCCACGACTTTGCCCTGACGCCCAACTACGCCATTTTCTTTCAAAACCCGGTGAGCTTTGGGCCGCTGCCCTTTTTGCTGGGCCTCAAGGGCGCGGCAGAATGCATTAGCTTTAACCCCAAGCAGCCCACAAAAATTCTGATTGTTCCGCGCAACGGCGACCCTATGCAGGTGGTTGAGACTGACCCCTGCTTTGTGTTTCACCACGCCAATGCCTTTGAGCAAGACGGCCAACTCGTCATCGACTCGATCTGCTACGACAAATTCCCTTCTTTAGAGGGCGCGAGCGACTTCCGCGAGGTAGATTTTGACCAGGTGCCTGCCGGGCAGCTGTGGCGCTTTACGGTAAATTTGGCGGCGGGGCAGGCCGCAGTCACCCATCTGCTCACCCGCTGCGTCGAGTTCCCCACCCTGCACCCCGATGCATTGGGGCGACCCTATCGCCACCTATATATAGGTACCGCCCACGCTGCCGAGGGCAATGCGCCCCTGCAAGCCCTGCTCAAGCTCGACACCCACACGGGCGACACGCAAGTGTGGAGCGCGGCTCCGCGTGGGTTTATGGGTGAGCCGCTGTTTGTGCCCCGCCCTGGTGCTACCGACCTAGACGACGGCTGGGTGCTGGTGCTGATGTACAATGCCGAGCGCCGCTGCTCTGATCTGGTCATTCTCGACGGCAAAGACATTGCCGCTGGCCCGGTCGCCTGGCTAAAGCTGCCCCACCACGTGCCCTACGGCCTGCACGGCAGCTTTGTGCCGCGCTACTTTGGCCCTGATGCAAGCGTAGAAAAGCCCGTAGATTAGCGGGCAAATTCTCAAAAAAACAATTCTACTGGGTGTTTTCCCGCACCCAGTAGCGTAGAGTTTGCTCTGCGGCGACCTCATCTTGACGAGCCTGGGCGAGAAATTGGTAAAGCACATGCTTCGTAACGAAGGGAAAGATAGCGCTGGTTTCGGTTTCGCTATAGCGTTGGCTGAGTCCTTCGCTTTGGGCATTGCTCTGAAGCTGATAAATGCGCCAGAGCCGACCGTTGTAGCGCCAAAACTCTGGCACCCCCAGGGCGGCGTAGAGCTTGACCTTGTCGATATCGGTGTGGGTAATATCCACCTCTAGCACTAGGTCAGGCGGGGGATCGGTGGCAAAGTCGACATTGCGCCCGGCTACAGCAGGCCAGTTTTGAATGTAAAACGCGTGGTCAGGTTCAGGGCTGCGATCTAAATCTTCCCGCTCCAGGGTAGTCGACCGCATAGATTTGATTTTTTGCCCTAGTTCAGTGACTAAGAAATAAACGAAGCGGCCAATTAATTCTGCGGCGAACTCGTGATCTTCTAGGGGCATCGTAATCTCCAGCTTGCCGCGATCGTAGGTGAGACGGGCACCGCGGCGATCGCCCAGGGCCTGCAAGATCTGCTGGTACGCCTGCCAGTTGAGATGGTGAAACGCCACGCGCTTTTCGCCCACGGGCTGGGGAGTAACGGATGCGGCTGCCGTAGTAACCATGACATTGCCCAATGCGATCGCTCCTATGTTAGCGAATTCGGATGGCGTCTTTTCTGGCTAGCCCAGGTTAGGGCACGCTTCAATCGGCCTATTTCCATGGGTATAGGGTTTGTTCCCCACGGCCAGCCTATTCCTCGCCAGGGGAGGATGGGATTCTGAGTCACGTCTACGAAGATGAGATCATCCCCACCTTCAGGTTTTCTCCCATGACTCTCACCGGACGCCCCGTCTCCTACTGGATCGATTCGACTCTGCCCTCTAGCTACCCGGCTCTCAGCCAGGATGTGACGGTAGATGTGGCTGTTGTCGGGGGCGGTTTAGCCGGGGTGATGACCGCTAAGCTGCTCAAAGATGCCGGCAAAACCGTGGCGCTGATCGAGGCCGATCGCATTGGAGCGGGGGTTTCTGGCCACACCACCGCAAAGATCGCGGCGCTACAGCAGTTGCTGTACGCCGAGCTGATCGACAAGCACGGTGAGGAAAAGGCCAGGCTGGCGGGCCAGTCTAACCGGGCAGCGATCGCCCGCCTGGCCGACCTGATTGCCACCGAAAATATTGACTGCGACTTTGAGCGCAAGGCCAACTACACCTTCGCCACCGATGCCGATGGCCTAGCCAAGGTCAAAGCCGAAGTCGAGGCCACCCAAAAGCTGGGTCTGCCCACCAGCTTGGTAGAGAGTGTCGATCTGCCCTTTCCTGTCACCGGGGCCATCATGATGGCTGATGAGGCCCAGTTTCACCCGAGCAAGTTTATGCTGGCGATCGCCGCCACCCTGCCCGGCAACGGTAGCCACGTCTTTGAGCAAACCCGCGTCAGCACCGTCGAAGACGAAGCCCTCTGCCGCGTCATCACCGACAATGGCCCCACCGTCATGGCTCAAGATGTGGTGATCACCACCAACCTGCCGATTCTCGACATTGGGCTGTACTTCGCCAAGACCTATCCCCAGCGGTCTTATATGGTGGGGGGCCGCATTGACGCCAGCCGTGCGCCCCAGGGCATGTACATCGGCGTGGGCAAAAACTATCGCTCGATACGCACCACCCCCATCGATGACGGCGGCACGCTGCTCATAGTTGGCGGTGAAGGCCACAAGGTCGGCAGCGAAGAGGCCACCGACGAGCGTTTCGGGCGGCTAGAAAGCTTTCTGCAAGAGAATTTCGGCGTCGCCGCCGAGTACCGCTGGTCAACCCAAGACTTTGTTTCCTTCGACAAGCTGCCCTACATCGGCACCCTCACCCCGGCCCACCAGCACACCTACGTCGCCACCGGCTTTAGCCTCTGGGGCATGGCCAAGTCGGTGATCTCGGCCATGGTGCTCACAGACCGCATTTTGGGCCGTGAGAATCCCTGGGCCGACCTGTACGACTCTACTCGGGCCACGCCCTTTGTCACCCCCACCTCGATTCAGCAAAATCTAGAGGTGGGCACGCGCTGGGTGGGCGATCGCTTCAAGGGTCTGTTTGACTCTACCGACAGCGTGGCCCCAGGCGAAGGCAAACTGGTCACCCACAAAGGCAGCAAAGTCGCCGCCTACCGCGACGACAGCGGCCAACTGCACACCGTTTCCGCCGTGTGCCCCCACCTGGGCTGCATCGTCGCCTGGAACCAGGCCGAAACCAGCTGGGACTGCCCCTGCCACGGCTCCCGCTTTAGCTGCGACGGTAAGATTCTCCACGGGCCTGCGGTGAAGCCCCTGGAACAGAAAGTGATTGATTGATTCACCCAAGCGTTTCTCTGTATCTATAAGAAACCCATGACACCAGATCCGATCCCCCCTACACCCTCGCTGTAAACAATTCAACCAGTACCCCCCTATAACCAGGGGGGCAGGGGGGATCCCGCAACTTTCCAGAAGATAATCTGCTGTATCGCCTCCCCGCCCAGGCCCGTGCGACAATGGCGGCGTCTTTTAGACCAGCTTTTCCCATGAGTGGCGACACTATCTTTGGCAAAATCATCCGCAAAGAGATTCCGGTCAATATCGTCTACGAAGATGATCTCTGCCTGGCCTTCACCGACGTCAACCCCCAGGCCCCGACCCACATTCTGGTCATCCCCAAACAGCCCATCCCCAAACTGTCAGATGCTACCCCGGGCGACAAAGAACTGTTAGGCCATCTGCTGCTAACGGTTAAGCAGGTGGCCGATCAGGCTGGCTTAACAGAGAACGGCTATCGAGTGGTAATCAATACTGGAACCGACGGCGGGCAAACGGTTTTTCACCTGCACCTGCACCTGCTGGGGGGGCGCAGTCTAGATTGGCCGCCGGGCTAGGGTAAATCCATGCAGTTCTAGCAGTGGAGTTTTGCACAAGGAAACGCTACTGCCCCCGATCTGGCCTTGGTGCATTTACTTTTGTGCAACGAAATAAACTTTCTTTTCTTGTGGGTTTCTGTAGAAAATAGAAACTTTACACTGCATATGGATGAGTAGACTTAATTTGCCTACTCATCCATTATTCATTTTTCGTTGTTATTCATTGGCACTTTTACCATGACTACTACTCTTCGCGCCCGCGACAGTGCGGGCCCTTGGGAGCGGTTTTGTCAGTGGATCACTAGCACCGAGAACCGCCTGTATGTGGGCTGGTTCGGCGTGCTGATGATTCCCACCCTGCTGACCGCAACCATTTGCTTTGTGATCGCCTTTGTCGCCGCCCCTGCGGTCGATATCGACGGCATACGTGAGCCTGTGGCTGGCTCGTTGATGTAAGGCAACAACATCATCTCCGGTGCGGTTGTGCCCTCGTCTAACTCCATCGGC
>JBBSLR010000206.1:0-5862 GCA_038255045.1 Phormidesmidales cyanobacterium | reverse complement strand
CGACGGCACCCTGACGGCGGGCACCTACGGCTTTATGGTGTTTATCGTGCAGCGGCTGCTGTGGCCCTTTACCCAGCTGAGCGAAATCATGGACGAGTACCAGCGGGCGATGGCCTCGGTGCGCCGGGTGCTGGGCCTGCTGGATGAGCCGATTGAGCTAGTGCCGGGTCGCAACCCGCTGCCGGTGGAGCAGGTGAAGGGGGACGTGCGCTATGAAAACGTCAGCTTTGCCTATGCCAACCGCCAGCCGGTGCTGAAAAATCTCTCGCTGCACATCCCCGCCGGGCAAAGCATCGGTGTGGTGGGGGCGACAGGCTCGGGCAAAAGCACCCTGGTGAAGCTGCTGCTGCGCTTCTATGCCCCCCAGCAGGGCCGCATTTTGATCGACGGGCAGGAGATTCAAGACCTGCTGCCCCAGGATCTGCGCCGCTGCATTGGCTTGGTCAGCCAGGATGTGTTTTTGTTCTCGGGCACGGTGGCGGAAAACATCGCCTACGGCAGCTTTGACGCGACGCCCGACGAAATTCTCCACGCTGCCAAGCTGGCGGAGGCCCACGAGTTTATCGCCCAGCTGCCCCAGGGCTACGACACCATTGTGGGTGAGCGGGGCCAGAAGCTCTCAGGGGGGCAGCGGCAGCGGCTGGCGATCGCCCGCGCCATTCTCAAAGACCCGCCGATTTTGGTGCTCGATGAGGCGACTTCGGCGGTGGACAATGAGACCGAGGCGGCGATCCAGCGATCGCTGGCGGTGATTACCCAGGGTAGGACGACCTTGGCGATCGCCCACCGCCTCTCCACCATTCGCCACTGCCACTGCATCTATGTGATGGCCCAGGGCGAAATCGTGGAGCGGGGCCGCCATGAGGAATTGCTGGAGCTAAACGGCATCTACGCCAGCCTGTGGCGGGTGCAGTCGGGCCTGCGGTAGGGCGTTACAACTCCTGGGCCAGGGTCATAGTCTGCATTTTCGTCAGCACGGGGTCAAGCTCAGACGATTCTTGGGAATAGACCTGATTCAGCTTTTGCAGCATTTGATCCCGGCTGTATTTTTCCAAATATACCTGGAGGGCTTTGGTATATAACTCACTGCGCGAACCCCCAAGCTGCTGGGCGATCGCCTCCGCCGCCTCAAACACCCCATCGGGAATTGAAATCGCTGTCTTCATAGCGGCTGCCCCTAGAACGGCTACCTTTCAGTTATACCTCGGTCATACCTCCACATCAGTACCAAAGCACTCACCCAAACACGCCTACGCTAACCTGGACTTAGCCCCACCCCTCAACCCATCCACCCATCCACCCCCTCATTCCTTCACCTCCATGCCCACCCCCCTGATCGAGTTTCGTCAGCTGCAAAAGGTCTACGGCTCGGGCAACACTGAGGTGCGGGCACTGTGGAACGTGAATCTGTCGATTTACCCCGGCGATTACTGCGCCATCATGGGGCCATCTGGCTCGGGCAAATCGACCGCCATGAACATGATCGGCTGCCTCGATCGCCCCACCGCCGGGGAATATTTCTTCGATCACCAGAACGTGGCCACCCTGGAGGATGACGAGCTGGCCCACATTCGCAATCAGAAAATCGGCTTTGTCTTCCAGCAGTTTCACCTGCTGCCCCAGCTCACCGCGCGCGAAAATGTAGAGCTGCCGATGATCTATTCTGGAGTGCGCAGCGACCGGCGCCGCCAGCGGGCCACCGAGGCGCTGGAGCGGGTGGGGCTGGGCGATCGCATCAACAACAAGCCCACTCAGCTCTCGGGCGGGCAGCAGCAGCGGGTGGCGATCGCGCGGGCGATCGTCAATAACCCACTACTCTTGCTGGCCGACGAACCCACCGGGGCATTGGATACCCACACTACCGGCGATGTGCTCGGCATCTTTGCCGACCTCCACGCCGCTGGCATTACCGTGGTCATGGTCACCCACGAGCCAGACGTGGCCCGCGCCAGCCAGCGCATCGTCTGGTTCAAAGACGGCGAAATTCTCAACGACCACCTCAGCCCCGAAGATTTGGCTGCGTCTATAGCGGTTCGGTGATGTTGAAGGCCCTTGCTTTTGGCGGTCATAGAGCACAATGGCTTGGGCCAGCACTTGGTGGGCGCAGACGGCGACATCCAGGGGCTCGGCGTAGGCTGCGGCCACCATTGTGAGGACGGGTGCGCTGACCCTGTGGGGCAGGGGTCTCCACAACGGCGCGGTTGAGTATGTTGGGGCCATGGAAATCACAGTGGAGTGAAGTGAGAATGGCACAGTGGCGATGGGGCTTAGTTTTAGCAGGGCTGCTGCTGGGGTTAGGGGCAGTATTAATTTTTGTCGATTCTCTACTACGCCTTTACGATTTTTTAGCGCTGCTATCCCCCCTGCTGGCTCAAGTTGTGCTTGGCACCATCGTGGCTTTAGGGTTAGGTGCTTTAGGATTTGGGCTTTATCGCCTAGGGCCATTCCTGCGGCCTCGCCGTCGTTCCCCCAAGCCTGAGGCTCCGCGCCGTCCAGAAGCCGCCGCCTCAGCTAGTCTCCTGGCTGTACAACAGCAGGTCGAACAGATTCAAGACCAGGTGGCTCGCCAGGCTCTACGGCAGCAGGCTCAGGAGTTGCAGTCTGCCGCCGCAGATCGTGACCTCACCATTGCCGTATTTGGCGTCGGCTCGGCGGGTAAAACAGCCCTGATCAATGGTCTGTTGGGGGGTCTGTTGGGGCAGCCCGTGGGCGAAGTGGGGGCGGCCATGGGCACGACCCAAACCGATCAAACCTACACCTGGCAGCTACCCAAGATTGCCAGGCAAATTCAGCTCATTGACACTCCCGGCATTGCTGAGGCTGGCGTAGCCGGTACAGAGCGAGAACAATCTGCCCGAGAAACTGCCGCCGGGGCCGATTTAATTTTTTTTGTCGTTGACGATGACCTGCGCCAAAGCGAGTACAGCGTACTCCAGGGGTTGACGACCATGGGTAAACGACTGGTGCTGGTGCTCAACAAAGCCGATCGCTACCCCCAGGCCGATCTAGAGATGCTGTTAGAAAAACTGCGATCGCGCGTTGCCCCCACCCTCAGCCCCGACGATGTGGTTGCCGTCGCCGCTCTGCCGCAGCCCCTCCCCCAAGTCGGCGGCGGCTGGCTGCAAATGCGCCCTAACCTGTTGCCCCTCAAAGCGCGCCTGGCTGACCTGCTCCGCCAAGATGGCGAAACTCTGATTGCCGATAACCTGCTGCTGCAAACCCAGCAAGTCGGCAACTCTGCCCGCCAGCTCATCGACAGCGAGCGCCAGGCCCAGGCCGACGCCATCATCGACCGCTACCAGTGGCTGGGGGCGGGGGCGATCGCCGTCACCCCGCTCCCTGGCCTAGACTTTCTCGCCACCGCCGCCATCAACGCCCAAATGGTGGTCGAGCTCAGCAAGGTCTACGGCTTTGAAGTCAGCCTAGAAGAAGGCAAAGCCCTGGCCCTATCGGTCGCCAAAACCCTCACCGGCCTAGGCCTAGTCAAAGGCACTGTAGACCTCCTGGCCCTCGGGCTACAAACCAACCTGGCCACCCTGGTCGCCGGTCGCGCCCTCAAGGGAGCCAGCGGCGCCTACCTTACCCGCATCGCCGGCAAGAGCTTTATCGAATACTTTCGCCAAAATCAGAACTGGGGTGACGGCGGCATGGGTGTCGTCGTCGAACAGCAATTTCGCCTTAATCAGCGCGATGCCCTGATGCAGGCTTTCATTAAAGAGGCGATCGCCCGGGTCATCCCTTTGACTCAAGAGCCATCCTAAAAAAACCAAAAGATTTTTTCTACTGGTCTACATCATCTCTGTGTGCTCAAAGTCAGCGCAGTCAATGGCAGCCTCTGATAGGGCAATCATGGGATGTATCGGACATTTCAGCCGGTGGTCATTGGTGAAATAGCGACATTCCGCACAGGGAATTTTATGCATCTCCGTTGCCCGAGCCACCCCATCTCGAGCCGCCATCATCAGGTTCCACGCGATCAGCCCAACCAATGCCCAGGCCAACACAAAACACAGCGGCACCAATACCAATTGCACCAGTTCTACCAGCCTCACCGGCAGGGCCATCAGCTGTATCACCATAATCCTAAGCCTGCACTATCTTTGCTTTAGCTTCAGCCGTGACCATAGGCCATAGACTAGCCGCGACTCACATATGATTGAATCTAGATGTTCTGTAAGATATTCTGCAACCCAGGCGCTGAGTTCTCGCCTCCGCAGCACGGTTGGTCTAGGGCTGGCTACCTTCAGTTGCGATCGCCAACTGCACCCCCGGCAAGGTCCGCAGCCGATCCATCACCGCGACAACTCGACCGTGGCTGACCGATTGATCAGCTCGGATCACCACAAGACCGCCATTATTTAACGTCCCCAGGGTTTGAATTGCCTCCAAAAGCTGTTCATCAGACACTGCCCGATTACCCACAGATAGCTCCCCAGCCTCATTTAGAGTCACCACCACCTGCCTCTGGGCCTGGGTTTCCGCCGTTTCAGCCCCGGGTAGGGTCACCGGCAACCCCTCATTGCGGGTTAGAAACAAACTAGAAAGAATAAAAAACGCTAGCACCGCAAACACCACATCAATCATCGGCACGATGTTGATTTGCACAGGTACTTCAGGGTCTTCAGGGAGATGCATCAGGATAGGAAAGTTAGGGTTTGAGGCTCAAGGTTTAACGTTAAAGCATTATTCATCATTCTAATTTGAGGAAGACAGAACGCGAAAACCCTAGCGCCCGCAGCTGAGGTGAAAACCGGGGGCGCTAGGGTTCGATCAACCATAGCCCGGAAATCTGCTGCGTAGATTTCCGGGGTTAGCTGTCTGTTGGTGTTAGCCGCACCGACCGGCAGCGCCAAAGTTTTCGAGTTCTGCATGGTCGCCGTTCTGCTTGAACGACTTAACGTAAGAGAATACTGGTACAGACGCTCGGCGTCAACCGTGGAGGAGATAGGCAAAACAGACAATTTAGGAGAGCAGGGCTAGGCTCTACGAGGTAGCTATACTGGCTTTTTTACCTAAGGCAATTAGGTTGAGATGTTTTCTCTAGTAACAAGTTAGACGAAAAAACTAGACAGTGAGCTTATGGAATTATTCAGACCCAGATTGACTGATTTTCATGGAATCCATAAATCGCAATCGGACTTAGATTTTGCAATTCAGTTCTTTGATGAAGACATTCCATTGTATGTAGATCCTTTTCTTTTGTATAAATCACCATCCTTACAAGATCAAGCATTGCATACAGCACTAACCAAAGCGTTCAATCATCTCAACTTTTTGATTAGAAAAGGACGTGAAGAAAAAGCTGGTGAAACCCTTGTCAATCTATCGGAATGTCCAGAAGTTGGCCTAGGTGTATCAAAAAACAGAAGTGGTGTAAAGATTGGCATAAAGCAAGCCAATCAAATCCTCAGTTTATTTAAAGATATACCGGAATATGGTCAGTTTGGTTTTACTCATTTTGAGGTTATACGCTCTAATATTTTGGTAATCCTTATCAACCCTTCTAACCGCAATGCACCAATCTCTCCGCTAGAACGCTCACAACCACCAGCGGTGCGTCATGCTGCACGATGAGACAACCTACTCAGAAAACTGGATATCATTTAGAGATGCAGCTAAAACTCACCTACATGCCGACCCTTCTAACGATTGGGCCATATCGGTTCTTTTGCTACGCCGGAGATCGCGATGAACCACCCCACATACATATTGAACGCGATCAAGATGAAGCTAAGTTTTGGCTCGCTCCTGTTCGACTTCAAAACAATAGGGGATTTAGCCGTAAAGAGATCAATCGCATCCAAAAGCTAGTCGAAGAACATCAAGACAAATTATTAGAGGGCTGGAATGACTTCTTTAATG
>JBBSLR010000205.1:0-5888 GCA_038255045.1 Phormidesmidales cyanobacterium | reverse complement strand
GTCAAGCGCGACTACTACGGCAACCTGTTTCCGCTCAACCCCGGCGGCATCATCCCCTCTGGGCCAGATCTGGAATATTTAAATACCCCGTAACCTCCCTAAAGAGCCGTCCCATCGCTAGCAATCTGCTCGCAGCTGAGCTACCAGCAGCAGCAGCTGATCGATTTTCTCCCGCAGCAGGCTGGCGGGCTGATTGGAGTGGTTGATCACAATGCTAAACACCAAAGGCTCGTAGTTGGGCGGCTGCACGTAGCCCGACAGCGACACATTCCCCGTCAGCGCCCCGGTCTTGCCCTGCAAGCGCCCCGCTAATGCGGTGCCGCCAAACCGATTGCTTAGGGTGCCGGTTTGACCGGCGATCGCCAGCGACTCGCGAAAAAACCGCCCCTGGGGATGGGTGGTCATCGACTGCAAGGTCTCGACCAGGGCGATCGGCGAGACCAGGTTGTGGCGCGACAGGCCTGACCCATCCGCCAGCCGCAGGGCCGCTGGATTTACCCCGATTTCGGCCAGGGCCATCTTGACGGCTTCGCCTCCGGCCTGGCTGGCCTCCGCAACGTCATCGCCCTCGGCAATGTTACCCGCCGCCGTGACCCCCATGGTTTTGAACAATGCCTCGGCGTAGAGGTTATCGCTGTCGCGATTGGCGACCAATATCAGATCCCTCACCTCCGGCGACTCCACCGCGGCTAGCTCTGAGTCTGCAATCGGGGCTGAATTTTGGCTGATCACCGTTTGCCCCACCGCCACAGACTGCCGCCGCAGCGCCTGCTCTAGGGCCGCCGCAAACTGCTGGGCCGGGTTGAGCACCGCCAGGTTGAGGGTGCCCATGGCCGCCCCCTGGGCCATCTGCCCGGTCACCCGCAGCGTCGGCGAGTCGCCCGTGCGCCATAGCGACAGGGGCAAGGCCGAGGCCCCAGCCGCCACCGTTAGAGAATCGTTGACGATCGCCAGCGGGCCAGCGGGCAACGCCCTGGCTGCCACCACGCTGAGCGGCCTACCCGCCTGGGTCGGGGTGATCTGCACCGCGATCGCATTGCGGTTCAAGATCAGGCTATTCACTGGGGCGGCGTAGGCAAACTGGGCGTCTTCCCACTCCCAGGTGGGGTTGGTGGCAAAGCCCGGAAAGTAGGAGTCATCGACCACCAGCACACTCACCTGGCGCACCCCCGCCGCCGCCACCTGCTGCGCCAGGGAATCGATCTGAGCATCGGTCACCGTGGGGTCGCCCCGGCCCACAACCCGCAGGGCGGTGCGGCCCTCAGCATTGGGGCTGCCATAGACGGAGGTGCGCAGGCGGTAGTAGCCGCCCAACTGGTGGGCGGCAGCAGCGGTGGTGAGCAGCTTGATAGTAGAAGCTGGGGTGAAGAGGCGATCGCCATTGCGGTCGTACAGCGTACGAGAATTTTGCCCCTGGGTTTGTAGCACCATGCCCGTATAGGCCGTGTCGAGGGGGGAATGATCCAGCGCCGCATCGAGCTGGGAACTGAGCTGGGCCGGGCAGAGGGCCGCGTCGGCGTCGCCAGATATGACGCCAACCAGGCCCGCCGACACCGCTAGCCCCAGAGGCAAAACCCACAGATTCTTAAGCATATTCAACCCAGGGAAGCGCAACAGAGCTAGATAATTTACCCCTTAAACCCCCGATGACGATTTTTGAGGGTTTCGACTTGCTCGGCGATCGCCGGATCGTACAGCCGCAGGTAGTTCCAGTAACCGCCAAATACCGCCCGCACATAGCCCTTGGTCTCGGGGTACGGAATTTTCTCGGCAAAGTCGTCGGCATCGACATAGCCGCCCCGGTTGATCCAGCTGGCCACGGCCCCTGGCCCGGCGTTGTAGCTGGCCACCGCAAACAGCGAGTGGTTGCCGTACTCGACGTGGGTGTAGTCAAGATACCAGGTGCCCAGCTTGACATTATCGGTGGGGTCGGTGAGGTCGTAGCTGTCTAGCCCGGCCCGGCCCTTGATCCATTCGGCGGTGGCGGGCATCACCTGCATCAGCCCAGCGGCCCCCACCCCCGAGCGAATTTTCGACTCAAACCGTGACTCCTGCCGCATCAGCGCCGCCACCAGCAGCGGGTTGAGCTGGCGCTCAGCCGACCAGGTGGTGATCAAATCTGCGTAGGGCAGCGGATACACCCCATGCCAAAAGTCGGGCCGCTGCTTGAGATCTTGGACAGTCTTAAGATCGGCGGGGTCGTCGGCCAGGCTAAGGCTTGACACCTGGTAGATGCCGTTGATGTTGTCGTTGGCCACCAGGCGCAGTTTGCCGTCGGTGAACTGTTCCTCGGGGGTGGGGTCTTGGTAATTGCTGTACTCCAGCTGCCACTGCTCCCAGGCGCGCTGGTCTTGGCCCAGCAGGTACAACTCTTGCAGAGTGTCAGACCCGGCGGGCAGCGGGGTACGCTGGGCCGGCGGGGCCACGGCGGGGGTCTGCGATCGCACCGTCTTAAAGTCCCCCACATTCCAGCCCAGGGCTACCGCCGCCCGCCAGGCGTAGTACGACTCGGGGTGGCGGGCAATCACGCTCTCTAGGGCGCTCTGGGCGACATCGGCCTGGCCTAGCTGGCTGGCCCACTTGCCCACCCAGTAGCCGGCATCGGCGGCCAGGTCGCTGTCGGGGCTGTGCCGCAGCACCTCGCTGCCCCAGCCCAGGGCTGTGGCCACATCGCCCTGGGCTGCCGCCGCCTGGGCCTGCTTAAAGCGAATATCGGCGGCGGCGTCAGAGTCTTTGTAGTCGTTGAGAATCAGCTCGCGGGTGGCCTGGGCCGAGGCGGCGCTGTTGAGCTGGTCGAGTAGGTCGGCCCGCATCGCCAGCGCCTCAGCCGCCCGGTCGGGGAAGCGGTCAACCACCTGGTCGAGCACCCCCATAGACTGCTCATCGGGCAGGCTTAGGGTCAGCCGCAGCAGGCCGGTAGCCGTTTCGGGCGCGTCGGGAAACTGCTGATCGAGCTGATTGTAGAAGGCGATCGCGCGATCGCGCTGACCGCCGCTCACCTGTAGCCCCCGCGCCGCCCGGTACAGGTTGCGGGGCGTCGGCGGAGCCTGGGCGTAGGCCGCCCCGGCATTGCCGTAGCTGTCGATGCGCCAAAAGCCAAAGCCCACGGTCTGCCAGTCTGCGGGGGTGAGCTGGCCGCCAAACTCATTTTGGAGCCGCAGCAGCGCCGCCCCAGCGCTGGGGTGGTGCAACCCCGCCCGCGCCATGATCATCAGCATCGGCAGGGCGTCGGCCCGGTTGGGGTCGGCGGTCAGCCGCTGGTGGGCCACCTCTACCGCCTGGGGATGGTGGGGAAACCGCTGCACCAGCTGATCCCAGTAGGCGGGGTCTTGCTGGCCCAGGTCATAGAGCAGGGGGGCGATCGCACCGCGATCGCCATAGTCATTCAGCAGTCGAGCCTGGGTTTGCTGAGCCGCCTCGGCCTGCCCCGCCGCCCGCTGGGCCTGGGCCAGCGCCAGGGCCGCGTCGGGGGCCATCGCCCCATACTCTGACTCCAGCTCTTGCAGCATGGGAATGGCGCTGCCGCCGCGATCTTGACTGATTAAATCGAGCGCCAGCAGATACCGCGCCCGGCGGCGGCTCAGCGCCTCTCGGCCTTCGGCAGCGCTGGCGAGAGCCGACCGCCGCTGGTCAGCGGGCTGAAGCGCCAGGGCCAGCACCGGGTCGTCAGCGTTGTGGGCACTAAAGCCCCCCAGCCCCGGCAGCAGCGATTCTTCTAAAATCTGGGGGCCATCGCCGGACGCCAGCGTATTTACCAGGGCGGCCGTCATCCCCAAAGAGAGGGCGCTTACCCCGGCGATCGCCACCAGGGGCAGGTTCGCTTTCAGTCGTTTCGCCATGGCACACCCATACACAGTGATCAGGGGTTTAGCTCAAACATTGGCCCTAGCCCAGGTTTTGCCCGAGGGGCCGCGCGCTAATCCGTCCTAATACTAGCGAACCTATTCGTTACTGGCCCATGGGCGACGGGGTCACCCACCGCACAATCGCCCCCGGAGCTCGCCCCCGGAGGTTGACCAAGGTCTATAGTAAAAAAAGCGTTATGCCAAGTCCAGCTCAAGATCTGTTGCTTTTCCCCAGGCAGAACTCCACGTCTGGACTTGGATGAGGTTTAACAAGCAATTAGCTCCCAGCTTTGAACGGAATATTGAATGGAATTTCACGCCTCTAACACCCCCCTGCTCGACTGGTCTGGCGACGCCCTGATCATTGGCCTCAGCGAAGCCGCCCTGCCCCTTTCCACCACCCTGGCCGAGCTGAACAGCCGCCTCTCTGGGCTACTGCAAGAACTCATCGACGAAGTCGAGTTCACTGGCAAAGACGGCACCAGCGCCATTTCTCGAGTTGGCACCGGGGCCGCCGTGCGCAAGCTGGGCATTGTCGGTCTGGGGGCCGCAGAGGCCATCACCCCCGACACCCTGCGCCGCGCCGCCGCCGCCGCCGCCCGCCTGGCCAAAAAAGAAAAATGCGCCTCCCTGGGCCTGAGCCTGCCCCTGGTGCAGAACGACCCTGCCCTCACCGCCCAGGCCCTAGCCGAGGGGGCCAGCCTCGCCCTCCACCACGACCATCGCTTTAAGTCAGACGACAAAGCCAGCAAAGTCACCCTCGACCACATCCATTTGCTCGGGCTGCCCGACCAAGAGGCCAGCCTGAAAACGGCCCAGGCCATCTGCGACGGGGTGATTTTGGCCCGCGAGCTGGTGTCAGCCCCGGCTAACGTGGTCACCCCAGAGGTCTTGGCCCAGACCGCCCAAGACATTGCCACGGCCCACGGCCTAGAGCTAGAAATTCTCGACCGAGAGCAGTGCGAAGCCCTGGGTATGGGGGCCTACCTGGGGGTGGCCAGAGCCTCTGACCTGCCGCCCAAGTTCATTCACCTCACCTACAAACCCGCTGGTACCCCCACCCGCAAGCTGGCCATCGTCGGCAAGGGCCTCACCTTTGACTCCGGCGGCCTCAATATCAAGGGAGCGGGCAGCGGCATCGAAATGATGAAAATTGACATGGGCGGAGCCGCTGCCACCCTGGGGGCCGCCAAGGCGATCGCCCAGATACAGCCCGCTGTAGAGGTTCACTTCATCAGCGCCGCCGCCGAAAACATGATCAGCGGCAACGCCATGCGCCCCGGCGACATTCTCACCGCCTCCAACGGCAAAACCATCGAGGTCAACAACACCGACGCCGAGGGCCGTCTCACCCTGGCCGACGCCCTGGTGTTTGCCGACAAGCTCGGGGTGGATGCGATCGTCGACCTGGCCACCCTCACCGGGGCCTGCATCATTGCCCTGGGCGACGACATCGCCGGTATTTTTAGCGAAAACGATCAGCTGGCCGGGGCGATCGCCGCCGCCGCCGCCGCCGCTGGCGAAAAATTCTGGCGGTTGCCCATGGAAGAGAAATACTTCGACGGGCTCAAGTCTATCGTCGCCGACATGAAAAACACTGGCCCCCGACCCGGCGGGTCGATCACCGCCGCCCTGTTTCTCAAGCAGTTTGTCACGGCCACCCCCTGGGTACACCTCGACGTCGCTGGCCCCGTGTGGACTGAAAAGAAAGCGGCTACAACAACCCTGGCGGCACTGGCTTTGGGGTGCGCACCCTAGTGCAGTGGGTGCTAGCCAAGTAATTAAGAGATTTCCAGCAGAGAAAATACCCCTCTTACGAGTCGTTCTACCGTAGGGGCAAACGGTTGTTTGCCCAATTCAGGGAAGTTCTCTTCGAGAAATAGCCTTAGAGATGGCCCGTCGCCTACTCCTACTTAATCGCTCCGAGGAAGTTCTCTAGGTGTGAGATGGGCTACTGCTAGCCAAAAAAGAATCGGCTATCATGGCGATCAAATATTGAAGTCTAGGGCTTTAGAACAGGGCGTTGGCCCGCCTAATCTAGGG
>JBBSLR010000204.1:0-5896 GCA_038255045.1 Phormidesmidales cyanobacterium | reverse complement strand
GCCATGGCCTGCACCACAGACGCGGGCGGCCCCAGGGGGTTAATGCTGGCCGAAAAGTCTAGCAGGGAGTCGGGGGAACAGCCGGCGATCGCAGCCGCCCAGGCAAGATTCCCCCCGTGAATCGGTCGAATGAAAGGTGTGTGAGGCGTTGTCGGCATCAAGGAGTGGTTACTTGGCCACCTTTTCTTTGAACAGCTTGCCAGCGGAAAACGCAGGCACCTTAGTGGCCGGAATCACCATGGTGTCGCCAGTTTTGGGGTTGCGACCTTCGCGCTCTTTGCGCTCGCGCCGCTCAAAGGAGCCAAACCCTACCAGGGTAACTTTTTCCCCGGCGGCGACGGCTTCAACAATGGCGTCGATGGTGGCAGAGATGACCATATCCACCTCTTTTTTGGTCACGGGCTTGTCGCTAGCAGAGGAGGCCTTCTCAGCTACCGTATCGACGAGTTCGGCTTTATTCATAACTGTCTCCTATGGGCAAAGAACATGGGGGGCGCGGTCGCGGTCTGACTCTAGACCCAGGGCATAGACATTAGCCCCGGTAGCCAGAACGGCTGAAACCCCTGTCAATCCAGAATTTCACTGCCCCATTCTAAGGGCAACCCTCGGAAAGTGGATCGCTAAAAGCTTTAATTTATGTGGATTGCGGGGTTTTTTAAGAAAGTTAACGCTGAAAAACCCAGGATCGCCCTTAAAGAACAACCCTGGGTGAGACTTGAATCCCTTGTATAGCAGGGTATTTGCAGCGTTGACTTAGATCTAAGCCGACCAGTTAACCCAGTCCTGGGGCTTGAGAAACACGTCGTACAGCCGCGCCTCGGGGCCACCGGGTTCAGGGCTGTAGCCGTACTCCCAGCGCACCAGGGGCGGCAGCGACATCAAAATCGACTCGGTGCGGCCATTGGTTTGCAGACCAAAGATGGTGCCCCGGTCGTAGACCAGGTTGAACTCCACGTAGCGGCCCCGGCGGTAGAGCTGAAACTGCCGCTGGTGGTCGCCGTACTCGGTATGGTGGCGGCGCTCGACGATGGGCAGGTAGGCGGGCAAAAAGGCATTGCCGCAGTCGCGGGCAAAATTGAACAGATCGTCCCAGCTGCGCGGGGGCAGTTCGCCAATGCCCTGGCTAGTCTGGTCGGCGGCTGTGCCCTCGTCGGGGCCACGGTAGAGCAGGCCCTGACCGTCTTGGTAGTCAAAGAAAATGCCGCCCACGCCTCGGGTTTCGCCCCGGTGCTTGAGGTAGAAATACTCGTCGCACCAGGGCTTAAAAACAGAGTAGTACTGGGGACTGTGGCGATCGCACGTCGCCTTCAGCGTCTGGTGGAAATGCACCACATCGGCGTCAACGGGGTAGTAGGGGGTGAGGTCAATGCCGCCGCCAAACCACCACACCGGGCCAGCCTCAAAGTAGCGATAGTTGAGGTGCACCGTGGGCACGTGGGGGTTGCGGGGGTGCAGCACCATGGAGGTGCCGGTGGCGTAGAAGCGGTGGCCCGCCGCCTCGGGCCGCTGCATCAAAATCGACGGCGGCAGGCGATCTCCCCACACCTCTGAAAAATTTACGCCGCCCTGCTCGAAGATTTTGCCCTGTTTGATCACGCGCGATCGCCCGCCGCCGCCCTCGGGCCGATCCCAGGCGTCTTGCTGAAACTGGGCACCGCCGTCGAGGGTCTCTAGCTGTTGGCAACTGCTGTCTTGCAGCTGCTTGAGCATGGCGCTGACGCGATCGCGCGAGTCTGCCGGGGGGGCGGTGGTGACGGGCTTAGAAACAGGGGTAGTGGTCATGGGCGTCAGGAAAACAATATGTTATGTCGGCAACAGTTCGAATATGTCACACTGTGGAATGGTCTTAGGCCAGCACTTACGGATCCAGTATTTTCTACCGTGACAGAACCGTGACCGACTATATGGCCTCGGCGGTAGACCTAGGAACCGCCAGCACCGGCCTCAACGGTATCCAGCTTTCCCAAGCTACCGTGAAACCATACCCAACACCAAACTCATCCCCCAGGTTGAGAAAAATGTTTAGAAACCTAACGCCCTGTCCCCGCCCTGTCCCCACGCCCTGTAAACCACCTCCCCACCAACCGTCCTGCCCCATCCTTCGATAAATCCCGCCTCCCAGTCCGCCGTTCCCCGGTTCCCCCCGTCGCCATGATTGTTTCGCCGCCCGTTCTCAACCGATGTTGTCCCCAGATCTTCCCCTGGGGTGTTCGCGACGGAGGACGGCGCTATGTTTAGTCGACCCTGGCCGTTTCCCAGACCGTTTCTCACCCTGATGCACCTGATTCAGCGCTGGGTGCAGGTGCAGCGGCAGCTCGAAAAATCTTACCTAACGGTGAGCAGTGCCTCCGTAGACGTGCTCTGGCAGACCATTATGAATCTGGCCGATGTCTCCTGGCATCCGCTGTTAACTAGCACCAATGCTCCCCAGGGCCTAAAGCCAAAGCCGGGGTTGATCTACCGAGCTTTCACCCGCATCTGCCCGATTCCGGTCAGTATTTTTGTCGAGCGGGTGCAGCCCCACGAGCTCATCAGCGTGCGGGTATTCCCCATCCCGGGTCTTGAGGAGCAGGTGACCTATCACCTCAAGTCAACCCTGGGGGGCACCCAAATTTCCTACTCCATTACCCTGCGGGGGTGGCTATCGCCCCTGGCCTGGTCGCTGCTGCGCCCCTACGCCGCCAGGGTGGCCTCGGCCCTGGCCGAGGCGGCCGAACATCCGGCCTCCATCGATGGGCCAAATTCCCGCTTCCAGGCTTGGTAGCTGCACAGTTTACCCCTGATTCAACCGGGCGCAGGCAATTTCAACCGGGCGCATGCAATGCGCCCCTACGGTTTGGTCTTTGGGGAATCGGGGTTATGTGATGCGGATTTGCTCTGAAAATAGACTCACGCATCCGACCTGTCTTACTTCGCTCGGCTAAAGACCACCGCCGCAGCGATGATTAAGCTGAGTAATGCCAGGGGCACCCAGAGGTCATTTGCCATCATCATGGGGCTACACCTTGTAGAGCGTGGGTGAACTGCCATGACTGTATCTGACCGGGCGATCTTTTTGCAGGAGCGCACCCCCCTCAGCCTGCTGCCCGCCACCACCCTGGACACCCTGGCCGGTCAGCTGCAGGAGATTACTCTGGCGGCGGGGCAAACAGTGGTCACGGCTGAGGAAGACCCCCAGGGCCTCTACATTGTCTGGCAGGGCAAGCTCGAAACCAAGGCGGAACTGGGCGGCGTCAGCTTTTTGCCCGGCGCGGTGCTGAATCTGGAGGCGCTGCTGCTGGAGCAGCCCACTGAGCAAACCATTCGCACTCTAACCGACAGCACGCTCTGGTTTATTGATCGCACCCAGTTCCAGACCCTGGTGGAGCAATACCCCGACATTTTGCAAACCTTTACCCGGCAGCTGGTGGATGCGGTCAAGCGGCTGTCGTTTCAGTTTGACCGCGAGCAAGAGCGCCAGGGGGTGCTGCGACCCTACCTGGTGGCCAAGGCCAAGCGCGGGGTAATTGGCCGGAGCCGGTACGGCGATCGCCTCCGCACCGAGATTCGCGCCGCCGCCAGCCACCGGCGGTCTATCCTAATTTTTGGCGAGCCGGGGCTAGAGAAAGACAATCTGGCCGCCCTGGTTCACTTTGGCTCGACCCAGCGGCGACTGCCGATCATTAAAGTAGACTGCGGCCAGCTCCAGGCCAGCGGGGCCGATCTGTTTGGGCGATCGGGGGGGCGCATGGGGTTGCTGGCCGCCCTGGGGCCGGGCACCCTATTGCTCAACAACCCCAACGACCTGGACGGCGACCTGGTTGAACCCTTGGCCCAGCTGCTCAAAACCGGCCAGTACCGCCCCGCCGGCCGCAGTGGCGAAACGCCGCCTCTGGTCACCGCTGAAGCCCGAATTATTCTGCTCTCAGAGCAGGGGCTGCCCCACCTCAGCGATGCGATCGACGAAACCATCAAGGTGCCGCCCCTGCGGGTGCGCAAGGCCGACATCGAAGACTGGGTGAACTACTACCTGTCGCTGCTCTGTCGTCGCCGAGGCACCGGGCGCATCACGGTCACCCCTGAGGCGATTCGCCGGTTGCAATCCTATGACTTTCCCAACAACCTGCGGGAGCTAGAGAACCTGGTGGAGCGGGCGGCGGCCCAGCTCGACCGGGGCGGGCTAATTACCGAAGAAATTATCTGGCCCGCCCAGAGCAAAAAGCGGCAGCTGCGGCTCAACCTGCTCAACCGCTACCCCGACCTGCGGCGGTTTTTGCGCAGCCCCTGGTGGCCCGATCGCATCAATTACGGCCTTACCCTCCCCCTGTTTGCCGTCGTCATTGCCGTGCTCTGGTTTGGCCCCCAGCAGCGCCATGAGAATGTGGCGCTGACGGTGTTTTGGGCCTGGTGGTGGCCCCTGGTGCTGCTGAGCTTTCCGGTTGTGGGGCGGCTGTGGTGCGCGGTGTGCCCGTTTATGATCTACGGCGAAGTCACCCAGTGGATCTCGAAAAAGCTGTTCCCAAGCAGGCTTCAGCGCTGGCCCCGGCAGGCGGCGGAGCGCTGGGGCGGCTGGTTTGTGTTCGGCCTGTTTACCCTGATTTTGGTGTGGGAAGAGGTGTGGGATTTGGAAGATTCTGCCTACCTGTCGGCCTGCCTGCTGCTGCTGATCACCGCCGGGGCAATGATTTTCTCGGCCCTGTTTGAGCGCCGGTTTTGGTGTCGCTACCTCTGCCCCATCGGCGGCATGAACGGCCTGTTTGCCAAGCTCTCGATGACTGAGCTACGGGCGCAGCAGGGCACCTGCTCAGCGGAGTGCACCACCTACCAATGCTACAAAGGCGGCCCCGCCAAGGGAGAAGGGCAAGAGACCCTGGGCTGCCCGCTGTACTCGCACCCGGCCCAGCTGGTCGACAACCGCGACTGCGTGCTGTGCATGACCTGCCTCAAGGCCTGCCCCCACCGATCGGTAGAGCTAAACCTGCGGCCCCCCGGGGTCGAACTGTGGACCACCCACCAGCCCCGGTCGTCTGAAGTCGCGCTGATGTTTTTGCTGCTGGGGGCCGTCTACCTGCACCGCCTGCCCGAGCTACAGAGCCGCTTAGGAATACAGCTGCCGCTAGATACAGTATGGGGCCACAGTCTGGCCGCCTTGGGTCTGCTGGCGCTGCCCGCCCTGCTGCCGCTGGCCGTGGAGGGAATGCAGGGGATCTGGCGGCGGACTCAGGGGCTATCTCCGCGCCCGGTGGTCAGATTGGCCTATGGCTACCTGCCTCTGGTGTGGGCGGCTAACCTGGCCCATTATCTGCGCCTGGGTCTGGGGGAGGGGGGGCGTATTTTGCCGGTGTCTTTGGCCACCTTTGGGGCCTCAGGGGCAAATCTGCCGGTTTGGGTTGCCCACCCCGCAGTGGTAGCCTTCTTGCAGGGTGCAACGCTGCTGCTGGGCATCGCGCTGTCGGTGTGGCTCACGGCCAAAATTTGCCGTCAGTCTGGCCCCCAGCGATGGATTCAGCACGGCTGCACGGGGCTGCTGGGGCTGAGTCTGTGGTGGCTGATTTTGGCCCCCTGATGCGCCTAAATTCCTTATGTATGAGGGGATATAGCGGTTGCCATCGACCTCTAATCAGGGTTCTAACCCCTCTCGATTTCGCCTCTGCCGCTCTGTAAAGTTTTGGTGTAGCCGGGTCGCCCGGTAATGCCCCAGACAGTCGTTGCCACCCCAAGTCTGGTAGGGTCTGATCCACACTGAGAGCACCCACCCCGAGAGCACCCGCCCCGAGAGCCTCCACACCATGACATCTATGCCGCGAGTCTGCCCGTCCGCCCCTGAGTTCCTCTTCACCGGTTTTGTCTATGTTCCAGGAGAGTTCGCTGGACTTCAAGCTCGTGCAACGGGTGTGTTTGCTGCAGCAGGCCCTTG
>JBBSLR010000203.1:0-5898 GCA_038255045.1 Phormidesmidales cyanobacterium | reverse complement strand
GAATACATTGAGGGCAGCCGCCTCAATCGCCAGGTAGAGGAGGGTAAACCCTGGTCAGAAACGAGAGTGGTGCTGCTGCTGCAGGAGGTGCTCGAGATTCTTTCGTTTGTGCATCGCCAGCAGGTGATTCACCGCGATATCAAGCCCTCTAACCTAATTCGCCGCCACCGTGACGGCAAGCTAGTGCTGATTGACTTTGGGGCGGTGAAACAGGTGACTTCTTCGCCGCTGCTCGATGCCGAAACCGGGGCCACCAACATTACTGTGGCCATTGGCACCCATGGCTATATGCCCAACGAGCAGTACGCCGGCAAGCCTCGTTTTAGCAGCGATGTCTATGCGGTGGGCGTCCTTGGCATTCGGGCGCTGACGGGGCTGCACCCCCAAAAAATTGAAGAAGACCCGGTTACCAGCGAGCTAGCCTGGCGCCAGCACGCCCCGGAGGTGTCGTCGTCGCTGGTGGCGGTGCTCGACAAAATGGTGCGCTACGATTTTCGCGATCGCTACCCCACCGCCCAGGAAGCCCTAGAGGCGCTGCAAAACTTGCCTAACCCCCTGCATGGGCTATTGGGCAGCCAAATCTACCAAACCTGGATGAAGGGTGCCTACGGCCGCGGGCCGACCTTTCCCGGCGATCGCGACGACACCGCCATTGGCCCCACCGAGACCTCAGAACCTACGGCCTTCGCCGACGATGACGACTCCACGTCTCTATTTCCGGTGGATCTGGCCTTTGGCAACGGCAGCGTGCCAGATGCGGTGCCGCTGTTGGCCTCGGCCCCGATGGACAAGCTCAAGCTCTCTCGCCGGGCGCGATCGCTGGTGGCCGGTGGCCTACTCGGTGCCCTGGGCCTGAGCCTGATAATCTGGCGCAGCGGCATGACAGTTGCCTTTGCACCCAGCTCCGGAGGGGCGGCCCTGCCCTTTCAAACGGCTGGCACACCGACCTTGGTAGTTGACTTGGGCCTGCTGCTGCCCCCTGAGGAAAAGGCCGCCTATCAGGTGGGCCAGGGCGATCTCCTGTGGAACAAGGGCCGCTACCCCGACGCCCTTGACACCTACGAGGAAGCGGTCGAAACCCAGCCCGACTACGCCCCTGCCCATCTGGGGCGCTGCAAAACTCTGATCTCGCTCAAACGCCCCCTTGAAGCGATTGTGTCCTGCGATGACGCCCTGGCCTACAGCACCTACTACCCCGAGGCCGTGCGCCGCAAGGGCAACGCCGAAGAACAGCAGGGCAACCTGTTGGCCGCCCTGGCTCTGTACGAAGAAACCAATCGCCAGACGCCTGCGATGTTTGAGGCCTGGCTCGACCGAGGCCGGGCGTTACAAAAGCTAGGGCGATCGGCAGAGGCCATTGCCGCCATCGATCGGGCGATCGCCCGCAACCGCGAATCGGCAGAGGCCTGGACCGTGCGCGGCGAAGCCACCTGGGCCTTAAACCGCTACGAACAGGCCATTGTGGCCTTAGAAAAAGCCCTGCAAATTAACCCTGACTATGGCCCCGCGAAGGAGCTGCGCCAGCGGGTGCGGCAGAGCTTGGGTAAGTGAGTGGGTGTGGTAGGTGAGGAGTTGAGGTAGGTGAAAGAGCGAACAGGTTACAGGCCATCTCCGGATGCTGCTCCCATCACTTTCCCCACCCACTCACTCACTCATCCACCCACCCACTCACTCACTTCCCCAAAACCTCGACGCGCACCTCTGTCTCTAAGGTCGAACCCACCCGACTGCCCTCCTCGGTGGTGCCGCTGATGGGCAGAGTTTGGGCGGGGTAGGGGCTGGCTACTAGGGTAATGTGGCGATCGCTCACCGCCAGTCCGTGGGTGGGGTCAAAGCCGCGCCAGCCGCCGCCGGGCACATAGACCTCGGCCCAGGCGTGCAGATCGCGTTCAAGAATATTGGAATCGCCCTCTTCGTAGCCGCTGACAAAGCGGGCTGCTAGCCCCACCGCTCGACAGGCTTCCATAAACACCACCGCCAAATCACGGCAGCTGCCCATCTGTTTAGCCAGGGTAATTCCCGCTGGCCAAGGGGTACCCGTGGGTCGATTGGTGTACTGACAGGCCCCATAGATGTGGCTCACCAAGGCGGTCAAGAAAAACCCTACGTTGCCTTCAACTCTATGGGTTAGGGTCTGGGCCAAATCGACCACCGCAGGGGCTAGCGCCAGGGCATCAGCAGGGGCCAGGGCGGGGGCTAAAACCATTTTTAGGGTGGTGGGATAGTCAATGGGCAGCGTAGCCGCCCAGGACTCGGCCAGGTAGTCAAAGGGGTTGGCGCGGTGGGTCTCTACCTCAGCGGTGGTGACAATCTCTAGCTGGTCTACGGGGGTGGGGGCAAACCACAGCCCCACGGTGGTGTTGCCGTCGGTGTCTGTAACGGTTGCCTGCTGGGCCGGGGCTGGGGTTACCGCCAGGGTAAACCCTTGCAGCTGCTGGGCACCGTCACTGCGTGGACGCAGGCGCAGGGTGTGGTGGCGCAGCGTCACAGGCTGCTGATATTTGTAGCGGGTGATGTGGCGAATTTGGTAGCGCATGGCACAGTTATTTTTTGTAAAGGATTATTTTAGAGACGACATAATTGGGCGTTGAATTGGGGTAGCTAACAGACCCCCATGGTTATGCATTGGAACAGGGGCGAATTGTTCGTAATCTCTATCAGAGCTTAACTGCGATCGCCGCCAGCGCATCGGCCATTGATCATGACCCGATGACGACTGAGGAGCCGAGGCCAAAAATAGGAATCGCTACAACATTGGCCGTGTTTTGCCTCCTTCGAGGCTCAACCCCTAGGGGATCAATCCATTCTTCATCGACTCTCTCTAAGGGTAGAGATCATTGCTCCAGGCCTGATCCCAAGATTAAGCATTAATAAAATATAGTTGCATCCTCAAAAAATCAAAGACATAATAATAAGTGAGGAACCCAGTCTTTTGGCTTGCGATCTTTCAATAGCACCCAGAGAAATTCTCGCAGTAACTTATACCATTGCGAGTTTATTTTAGACTAAACCTAGTTTCCAAACTTCAGATAATTTTTTTGATTTATTTTCTCACAACGCCGCCGGAGTCATAAAAAATGATTGGTTACACTCAACAGGTACATTGCCCCAACTGTGGACATTTTGCCGAAAGGCACCACATTGAACCTGACCAGCTAGTGCGCACCCAGTGCGCCGCCTGTGACTATCTCATAATCACCTGTGCCCGCACTGGCAAGGTGATTGAGGCCTATGCCCCAGGCCTATTTGCAGCCTCAGTCTGCTAAACCTCCGGGCGATAGCCCAGGGCTATGTCATCAGTATTTTGCGCTGGCCTGAGCGATCCCCGGTTTTGCCCCTGCGGTAAAGCCGGGGATTTTGGTCAGCGGCCTCATCACAGGGGCTTTTAGCCTTGGCAGACTTGGTATAGTCAAGGCCAGAACGATAGCTGAACTGTAGCGGACGGGCATGGAACTGATTTTGCGCAACGGTCGACTGCCCAGCGGCGAGGCGGTGGATATTGGCCTTGAGGGCGGCATGATTCGAGCGGTGGAGCCTACTCTCAACGCCGAGGCCATTCAAGAAATTCCCCTGGCGGGCAAGCTCGTCAGCCCGCCCTTTGTGGAGTCACACATTCACCTCGACTCAGCCCTGACCGCCGGGCAGCCCCGCTGGAACCAGAGCGGCACCCTGTTTGAGGGCATTGAGATCTGGCGCGATCGCAAACAATCCCTCACGTTAGAGGACGTCAAAGAGCGGGCGATCGCCACCCTCAAGCTCCAGGCCCAGCAGGGGGTGCTGTTTGTGCGCAGCCACGCCGACGTCAGCGAAACCAGCCTCACCGCCCTCAAAGCCCTGCTCGAAGTCCGCGACGTCGTCAAAGACTGGATCACTGTGCAGGTGGTGGCTTTCCCCCAGGATGGTCTCTACGGGAGCCCCGGCAATATTGAACTGCTGGAAGCAGCCCTAGAGCTGGGGGCCGACGCCGTGGGCGGCATTCCCCACTACGAAATGACCCGCGAAGACGGGGTGCAGTCCGTCCACCAGATTTTTGAGCTGGCCCAGCGCTATGATCGTCTGATCGACATCCACTGCGACGAAATCGACGATGACCAGTCGCGCTTCTTAGAAGTGGTCGCCGCCTGTGCGGTGCGATCGGGCCTGGGTTCTAAAGTCACCGCCAGCCACACCACCGCCTTCGCCAGCTACAACAACGCCTACGCCTTTAAGCTCATGGGACTGCTGGCTCGCTCAGGCATTAACTTTATCGCCAACCCGCTGATCAATATCACCCTGCAGGGTCGCACCGACACCTACCCCAAGCGGCGCGGCGTCACCCGCGTCAAAGAACTCTGGCAGCAGGGCCTCAACGTCAGCCTGGGCCACGACTGTGTGCAAGACCCCTGGTACAACCTGGGTAGCGGCAGCATGCTCGATGTCGCCTCCATGGCCGTCCACGTCTGCCAAATGACCGGCCAAGACGAAATCGCCGCCTGCTACGACATGATCACCACCAATGGCGCTAAAACCCTAGCCCTAGAGGATTCCTACGGCCTCGAAGTCGGTAAACCCGCCAACCTGATCGTGCTCGACGCCGACAGCCCCTACGACGCCATTTGCCGTCGGGCGACCGTGACCCATGTTTTCTCGCGCGGCAAACTGCTGGTCGAGACGAGACCGGCGGAGGTGAAGTGGAGTTATACCAAATCCGAATCACATAACCCCGATTCCCAAAACGCCAAACCGTAGGGGCGCATCGCATGCGCCCGGTTGAATCAGGGGTAGACTCAATGAAAATACGACGCCCCATTCACATCAAACGTTGCCCCCGTCGCGTGGGGCGCTAGCCCCGCCACCAAAAACGCCACCAAATTAGCAATATCCTGCGGCTCCGCCGGAGCACCCATGGGAATGTCACGGGTGACGTATTCTGCCCCCCGCTCTGCCATCAACTCTTCGATGCGGTCAGTACGCACAAAGCCAGGGGCGATCGCATAGGCCCTCACCCCATCCGCCGCAAAGCCCTTGGCGATGGTGCGGGTCAGCCCAATTACCCCACCCTTAGAGGCCGCGTAGGCCATGTATTCTGGCCCATCGCCCCGAAACGCCGCCCGGCTGGCCAGGTTAACAATCGTGCCACCGCCCTGGGTTTGAAAGTGAGTAATCGCCTCCCGGCAGAGATCGGCCACGGCCACCAGGTTGACCTGGAGCGTGTCTTGCCATGCCGTAGACCAGCTATGCCAATCGGAGCTGATCGGGGCGCTAGGCATCGTCGCCGCGTTATTGATCACCGCTGAAATGCTGCCCCGCCAGGCCAACGCCCGCTGCCATAGATCTATCGCGGCCCCCGGCGCAGCCAGATCTGCCTGGATCAGCTGCGATCGCTCTGGCCCCAAGTCAGCGGCAATCTGCTTCGCTTCAGCTGCTCCCTGGCTGTAGTGGAGCAAGACCGATGCCCCAGCCCCGTGCAGCGTGCGGGCGATCGCTTCGCCAATACCCCGCGAAGCCCCCGTTACCAAAACCGTACCGCCCTGTAAATCGATCAAGGTCATTGCTGCTTTCCCTAGATTGCTGCCGAGAGATAATTGTCGCGGCCAGGCACTACTGGGAGCTACCCCCAATATCTCGGCGAGATATTCTCGCCGAGAACGGAGACCGCCGGTACATCAAACACTCTACAGCGGCGATCGCAACGGCAAATTGTTACAAAACTTGCAATATTTATTTACATTGCGTTACAGTAAGCTCAGTCAAACAAATTGGAGGCCTTCACCATGACCACTAGTGGATATACCACTGAAGACGGCGGTCGCCTAAACAACTACGCCGTTGAGCCTAAGGTCTATGTTGACGACAGCCAGCAGTTTGGCTTCAACGAGTACGCCGAAAAATTAAACGGTCGCCTAGCCATGATTGGCT
>JBBSLR010000202.1:0-5904 GCA_038255045.1 Phormidesmidales cyanobacterium | reverse complement strand
GGATGTGCAGATGCAGTACTTTCAGCCGGTGCCCCGCTCAACGGTGTGCGAGTGGAAGGGCGCGGCGGTGTATTTCACCCTGACGGTGGGCGAACGAATTGCCGAGCAGGCCGCCTGGGACTACCCCCAGCCCACGGAAGCGTTTCAAGCTATTGCCAACCACATCGCCGTCTACCCCAGCCGCATGGAAGCCTGCTACGTCGACGATGAGCGGGTGCAGTCTCAGCCCGGCGATTTCTACGGTGGCTGGATTACCTCAGATATTGTTGGCCCCTTCAAAGGCGACCCCGGCACCTGGGGCTGGTGAGCGATTCCCCTACTCCCCTACCGCCTCCGGCTCCGAGCTACAGGTGGGCGCAATCCCCAGGGTGTCGCGGCTGCTGGTCATCACATCCACCGTGCGCTTGAGCTTGGCCTCTAAAAACTGCTTGTGGTCGAGCAACTGCCGCAGCTTTTGGTGACGGGCGATCGCCAGGCTGATGGTCGACAACTGCTCTGGCGGGCAGGGAAAGTACTGCACCCGCCCGTCGGCATCGAGGCTGCACAGGCGATAGCCCGGGCGGGCCAGGTCGCTGCCGGGGGCTGTGGTTGGCGGGGGAGAGTCTGGGGCTTGGCATAGGCGCTCCACATAGCCCGATAGGGCCTGGGGGTCACCATGGCGCAGCAGCGCCGCATCTAGCGCCGCAGCCTGGTTTGATGGGGTGGCCTCTCCTACGGTTTCGAGCCAGCCGTCGACAATAGGGCCTTCCATATAGAGCGCCTGGATGCGCTGCACCGTTTGCCTCAGATCGTGGTGCCAGGCTTCTACCGCCATTTGAATGTCTTGCAGCACCTTGACCGCCAGGGCCGGGTTGGCGTCGTGGCGGTGGCGGCTAAAGGTAGGGCGCTTGCGGCGGGGCAGCAGGGGCGAATTTGAGGCCGGAGCCTGCACCGGAAAGGTTGACAGGTGAGCCGGAGGCCCGGCGGGCTGAGGGGCGACCTCGGGTTCTGGCCCTAGGGCTGGGGGGGTACCAGCGGGCTGGCTAACACCAATGGTGAACGAAACCGGTCGTTTAGAAGAACGCCCCTCCCCATCTCCAGGGGTGGGGGGCGCAGGGGGCTGGGGAGAAAAAGCTGAGTTATCCATAGGGCGTGAGAAGCAGCTAAGCCAGACGGATGAAGCGAAAAAAACCTCATCCAGGTCCAGCTCGGGATCTGGGATAAAAGCCGATTTCAGGGACGGATTACCTGGCTCACGCCGGGCAACCGCCAGAGTGAGGCACCGTCTGCCTCAATTTATACCTGAATAGTTTGGCTTTAGACCAGTGAATCTGGCCAAACTATGGTTTTTACGGGGAATAAGGGCAGGGCCAGCCGCTCCTAGCCGCCAATTTGTGACATGGTGCGGCCGTAGGCTCCGGTGGTGCCCGACTGGCGCATTTTGTAGTTGATCTCGGGCTTGTCGGCCAGCAGGGCCGCCACCTGGCGCTTGAGGTCAGCGGTGGGGGTGCCCTGGCGCAGAGGGGTTTTGAGGTCGATCTGCCCGGTCTCGTTGAGCAGGCAAGGGCGCAGCCAGCCGTCGGCAGACAGGCGCATGCGGTTGCAGCGATCGCAGAAGCACTCCGACATCTGGCTAATAAACCCCACGGTGCCCTTGGCCCCTGGAATCTGAAACACATCCGCCGGGCCGTTGCCGAGAATCTGTCCCTCGGCCAGGCCCCAGCGCTGACGAATGCGATCGCGCAGCGTTTCTGAATCGACCCAGCCCTTTTGCTCAAACAGGCTGTCGTTGCCGATGGGCATAAACTCAATAAACCGCACATGCCACTCGCGCTCCAGCGTCAGCGCCGCCAGATCCAGCACCTCGTGGTCGTTGACCCCAGGAATTACCACCACGTTGAGCTTCAGCGGTGAAAACCCCACCCGGTGCGCCGCCTGAATGCCCGCCCACACCTGGGGCCAGCGAGACTTGCCCCGCCCGCCCACGATTTGATCAAAAATCACCGGGTCCAGAGAGTCTAGGCTGATGTTAATCCGCCGCAGCCCCGCATCCCAGAGATCTTGAGCCATGGTGCCGAGCAAAAAGGCGTTAGTGGTCAGGGCCAGGTCTCTGGTGCCGGGCAGGTTGGCAATGTCGCGCACAATATCCACCACCCCAGGCCGCACCAGCGGTTCGCCCCCGGTGAGCCGAAAGTTTGAGAACCCCAGGGGCATAAACACCTCCTGCAAGAGCTGCCGCAGCTCGGCGCGGGTCAGCCATTCTTGCTGGGGTAAATACTGCAAATCGGCTCCCTCCGGCATGCAGTACTGGCACTGAAAGTTGCAGCGATCGACAAGGCTGATGCGTAGATAGTCAATGGCAGGCATAGGCGGTGGGGCAATAGCGGGTGCATTATCCCGATTATGGCACCCTCATCTAGATTCCCGTGGACTATCTAAAACCTCCCCTAAGGGATAGTTCCACGGTTGCCAATCTCTGGGCTAAGGTTTAGACGTTTGCGCTGTGATCTAACTCGAAGCTATGGTAACCGCCTTATCGTCTGCCAAAACAATCGCCGACTGGCTCGGCCCCCAAGCCGACTCGCTGCTCGACTACGAGGCCAAGGTGTCGAAGGCGATGCTGCACCTGCCGGGGCCAGACTGGGTAGAGAGAATCTTTGCCCAGAGCGATCGCAATCCCCAAGTCCTGCGCAGCCTGCAACAGCTCTACAGTAATGGCCGCCTGGCCAACACCGGCTATCTCTCGATTTTGCCGGTCGATCAGGGCATCGAGCACTCCGCCGGGGCCTCCTTTGCGCCCAACCCGATCTACTTTGACCCGCAGAATATTGTCGAACTGGCGATCGCCGGAGGCTGCAACGCCGTCGCCACCACCCTGGGCGTTCTCGGCAGCGTGTCGCGCCGCTACGCCCACAAAATTCCCTTTATCCTCAAGCTTAACCACAACGAGCTGCTCACCGCCCCCAACCGCTTTGACCAGATCATGTTTGCCGATGTCGAGCAGGCCTGGAACCTGGGGGCCGTCGCCGTGGGAGCCACGATTTACTTCGGCTCTGACGAATCGACCCGGCAAATTCAAGAGGTCAGCGCTGCCTTTCAGCGGGCCCACGAGCTGGGCATGGCCACCATCCTCTGGTGCTACCTGCGCAACAGCGCCTTCAAGCAAGACAAAGACTACCACCTCGCCGCCGACCTCACCGGCCAGGCCAACCACCTGGGCGTCACCATCGAGGCCGACATCATCAAGCAAAAGCTGCCCGAGGTCAACCACGGCTACGAGGCCGTAGCCAAAGCGCTAGGGATCTCCTACGGCAAAACCCACAGCCAGGTCTACAGCGACCTCGCCACCGACCACCCCATCGACCTCACCCGCTACCAGGTGCTCAACTGCTACGCCGGGCGCATGGGGCTGATCAACTCCGGCGGCGGCTCCGGCGACAGCGACTTTGCCGACGCCGTGCGCACCGCTGTAATCAACAAGCGGGCCGGGGGCATGGGGCTAATCTCGGGCCGCAAAACCTTCCAGCGCGACTTCAAAGAAGGGGTAAAGCTGTTTCACCTGATTCAAGACGTGTATCTGTCGGAGGCGGTGACCATTGCCTGAGGCGGGGCGATCGCGTCGGCCCGCACGGCGCGAAACATGCCGAACCGGCACAGCCCAGCCCCAAAGGCCAGGCGCATCAGCAGCAGGGTGGGCACCTCCCGCACCGACTTCACGATGCCCGCTGGCCCAAAGCGCACCATGCCCTGGGGGCGGATCACCCCCTGCCAAATCGAGTCCAGCCAGGAGGGCAGGGTTTCCTTTGACCAGTCAGCGGTGGTGACCTGGCCCGCCACCAGACCCGTGGCTTCGAGCTGCTCGGCAAAGCCCTCAATGCTGGCAAAGGCTGGGTGCGACCACTGATCGAGCAGCTGGCGCATTACGGGCTGCTCCCAGGCGTTGAGGGGCACTTGGCGGTCATCCCGCTGGTTCCAGTCGGCGACCACCAGCACCCCGCCGGGCTTGAGCACCCGCAGCAGCTCGCGGGCAAACACGGCCTTGTCGGGCATATGGGGGCCGGCTTCCACCGACCACACCACGTCAAAGCTGGCGTCGGGAAACGACAGCGCCATGGCGTCATCCACCTGGAATCGGGCGGTCACGCCCTCGGGGGTGAGCTGCTGGGCGCGCTTGACCTGGTTGGGGCTAATCGTGACACCCGTAACCTCAAAACCGTAGTCGCGGGCCAAAATCCGGCTGCTGCCGCCAATGCCGCAGCCCACGTCCAGCACCGTAGTGCCCGCGGGTAGGCGGTCTAAACCACCCCAGCGCACCATTTCGTGAACAAAGTCGGCCTTTGCGGTGAGAAAGTCTTTGCGGCGGGGCGGCGAGCCGTAGTGGCCCAGGTGAATGTGCTCGCCCCAGTAAAACTCCAGAATGCCGTCATCAGTCCACTGGTCGTAGGAATTAGCCACCGTGTCTGACGACTGGTAGCGGCGGGGAGTGAGCAGATAGAGCGCTGCGCCCCCCGCCAGGAGCGCAAGAAGCAGGCCAAGACCAGTGGTTACATTCATTTGAGAAGGAAGCTGCCGCGTTAAGGGTTGTACCGCAATTGTGATCCCATTGTGACAAGCTTAAGCATCCCCATCAACCTTCACGGCCCTCCGCATGAGTAGGATGATGGTGGGTAGGGGGGAGGGGATAGGGGGTAGGGTTTTTTGGTTAGAGTGTAGGTGGGCTACTTGCATTGGCGATTTCTACCCATTGACTGTCCTATGACCCAAGAGCTGGTAGAACTACGACACAGCCTTTTAGAAGGTCGCTACGACGACGCTCTGGTGCTGGTGGATGAACTGGAAGGAATGGGCAAGCAAGCGATTTTGCGCAACATTGAGTCATTTTTGGTGCGGCTGCTTGTGCATTTAATCAAAAATCAGGTCGAGCAGCACCTCACCCGTTCTTGGCTGATATCGATCTCTGACTCTATTTTGCAAATCAGCAAGCTCAACCTCAAAGACAACCAGACCAGCCACTACATCAAAGCCGACGCCTGGCACACTTACCTGGAAGAAGCCCTGGAAGAGGCGATTCTACCCGCCAGCCTGGAAACATTGGAGGGCAAGTTCAAGCCCAAGCAGTTGGCCAACCGGATTGATCGTCCCGCCCTTTTGACCTCGGCCCAACAGCTTCTACAGCTAACCCATAGCACCCCCCGCAAACAGCTACCGGCCAAGATTAACGATGTGCTGGCGACGTTGCCCGGCGGAGCGGAGTGGTTTGATGAAGGTTGAGGGGTAGGGGGTAAGCGGTAGATGAGCCGACGGCTTCAATTAGCTCTCTCTGCGCTTGCCACTGGACTTAGGGCTGGCGAGCAGACTTAGGCCAATGCTGGAATTCCTCCTCGTGAAATTCAATGTCTAGATCCGAGACATGCATTTGCATGCGTTGATGAACGTCAGCTACGGCCTTGTTGTAGATACTGGGGCCAATTTCCTCCAGAAAGAAGCGCCGCAGGTCAGCGGCGGCGATGTTGCCGATTTTCTCTTGCCGCTGTTCCTGGAAGTATTGCACGATAGACGCTATGGCCTGCCGATGTTGATCGTTTGGCAGCTGGATGGACATTAGCTTCCTCCCCTCAAGCGCGATCGCTAGCCCATCAACATTACGGTATCGATGACGTGGATGATACCGTTGTCGGCCTCAATGTCAGCGGCCAGCACCGTGGCATTTTTTACCTCAAAACTCCCATCGCCATTACTCCCATCGCCACCAAAAGGGCCATCGATGGGAATCGGCGCACCTTCGAGGGAGTCCACCGTGCCGAGGGTGATCAGCTGAGCTTGGGTATATTTGCCCGCCACCACATGAAACTTGAGAATGCGGGCCAGCTGGGGCGGGTTTTGTACCAGAGTTTGCACCGTGCCGGCGGGCAGCTTGGCAAAGGC
>JBBSLR010000201.1:0-5923 GCA_038255045.1 Phormidesmidales cyanobacterium | reverse complement strand
GTTGGGTAATCCCCCCGGCCTCCTGAATCACCTGGGTCAGGGTGGGCCACTGGCGTCCGGTGCCGCCCCCGCTGGTTTCGGCCTCTAGCTCAATGGTGTAGGTGCCGGGGCGGTTGACCTCGCCCGCCACCACCACCCGCACGGGGCGGGCCGACAGCAGGGTCACGGTGAGCTGGGGCGGGCGGGTGAGCAGCGAAGCATAGCGGTTGGCCAGGGCCGTTTGAGCTTCGCCCAGGGTTAGCCCTTGAACGGCCACAGTGCCCGCCAGCGGTAGGGTCAGGGTGCCATCAACCAGCACCTCGTGGACACCGTTTTCGGGGCCGCTGAACTCGGGAATATTAAAGATATCGATGCGAATGCGATCGCCCGGCCCCAATACATAGCCTTCAGACAGGCCAGCGGCACCCCCTGAGCGCCCTGGGCTGGGTAGTGACTCCTGCACAGGCAGGCGGTTGACATCATTGGACAGGGGTAACGTTTCTGCCCAGGCTATGCCCAGGGCACCATCTAGAATGGCGATCGCCCCCAGGGCACCCAATCCCCAGAGAAGTCTTCTGTAGCGGGTCATTACTGGCCTCCTCAGGCTTTTCGGACAACCGCATCAAATTATAAGGTAGGTGCTCTGTGATACCCATCATGGTCTACAAAAGCAGGTTTGACCTTCGTAGGTCTGCAACCGTTAATCTTTAACCAGAGAAATAAATCTCATTTTGGTAAAGACTGGAGACCTCAAACTGGCCATAGTGTATACGGTCGAAGCGCTGTTGTGGGGGATGAGAATGGGAAAGTAAAAAACTAACCGAAAAAATTCAAACATCTCCTATCCACAATCGCCGATCTGATCAGCTCGCTATCGGCGATGCATTTTCCCTCAGCGCCGCCTGTACCTGCTCTGCTAGCCAGGTGTTAAACAGCTCGTCCACCAGGCGCTGGCGGGTGGGTTCGTCGAGGCGGGCGGGCAAAAATTTCTCTAGGCGCACCACCACAAACCACTCGCCGACCCGAGTGGGGGGCCACAGCTGATCCGGCTGGCTAATCGAGAGCATGCGGCCCAGGGTCGGGTGGGGCACCGACAGCTCGACCGGGCCAATTAGCCCGCCGGTTTGGGCCTCCTGCCCTTCAGAATGCTGCCGAGCCAGATCGGCAAAGGGCTGACCGTCATCTTGAATGCGAAAGTAAAGCTCCTGGGCCAGCCCGCCATCGCGGGTGCGAATCAGTGAGTAGAGCACTCGATCTAGGCTGGCCTTGCGCTGGAGAAAGTGCGACTCGACCTTAGGCCCCCAGGTCTCGGCTTTGTACTGCTGCAGTTTGTGGGCGCGCTCGGCCAGGGCCGCTAGGTCGGCTTCAGTGAGGCCCCGCTGGGTTAAAAACGCCTGGCGCTGCTCAGGGGTGGCCACCTGGTTGGCCTGGAGAAATTGGTCTAGGGCCGGGGTTAGCTGTTCTGGCGCGATCGCTACGGCGGCGATCGCCTGGTCAATCACAATTTCCTTAACCAGGGCAGGCAGCATGCCGTAGCGCTGCAGTAGGGGCATGACATCGGCCAGGGCCAGTTCGCGATCGCCGATGCGCAGCACCGGGCTAGGGTCTTGGCCAGAGGTTGCGCCAGAGATTGCGCCAGAGATTGCGCCAGAGGTTTCACCAGAGGTTTCACCAGAGTCTTGGGCAGAAGAGCTATTCACAGAAACAACCAGTGGAACAAGCAAGTCATCGAAGGCATGGTGGGCAGACCCGTTAGCCCAACTTTATCGCATTATGGTCTGGCCTTTGAACAGGTAGATCTGGCAGGTAGATTTAGCTGTTCAGCCGCGTTGTATCGATGGTTGTATGAATGGTGCGTTGCCCCCACCAGGCGGCAATTTCCACCAATTATCCTTAATTCTGCCCATGGGCAGCCTGCGGTCGATGAGGCTGCTACAATCCATCCAGCTTGTTTTATTGCGCCCAAGTTTTATTGCGCCCCTTTATTGCATCCACTTATTGCGCCCATTTACTGCACCCAAGGAAAGCACCATGACTCGGCCCGCCATTCCCGTGGTGTCTTACTCCGATCTGTTGAGCACAACGGTGGCCCGGCAGCGGGCGATCGCCACCCTAGGCCAGGCTCTAGAAGAGATCGGCTTCTTCATTTTAGAACCCCACCCGGTTTCCCCCGAGGTGGTGCGTCGGGCCTATCAGGTGGCCAGCGAGTTCTTTGCCCTGGGCGATCGCGATAAAACCCGGTATGCTCTGCCCCAGCATCAGGGGGGCTTTTCGAGCTTTGGCAGCGAGCAGGCTAAAGGCTACACCCTGCCCGATCTAAAAGAATTTTGGCACGTCAACCGCCAGAGCCTTACTGATACCGAAGCCCCCTGGCCCCAGGAGGTGCCCTCCTTTCGCCCGGTGATGACTCGCCTCTACCAGCAGCTGATGGCCTGCGCCGAGGTGCTGCTCGCCGCCTGCGCCGAGTACCTCGGGCAGCCCGACGACTGGCTGGTGGCCATGGCCACCGGGGGGGATACGGTACTGCGCCTGGCCCACTATCCATCAGTGGGGGCAACGCCCCCCGGCAGTTGGCGGGCCGCCCCCCACGAAGACATCAACCTGATCACCCTGCTCTGCGAAGCCACCGCCCCTGGGCTAGAGATTCTCACCGAGGGAGGCCAGTGGTTACCCATTCAAACCACCCCCGGCCAGATCGTGGTCGACACCGGCGACATGCTGCAAAACCTAACCAACGGCCTGTTTAAGAGCACCACCCACCGGGTGGTCAACCCCCGCAACAGCAACCAATCCCGGCTGTCGATGCCCTTTTTTGTCCACCCCCGCCCCGAAGTTGACCTCACCCCCCTAGAGAGCCTGATCGAACGCACGGGAGGCCTGTCACAGTTTCCGCCGATCACGGCGCAGGCGTACCTGGCTCAGCGCCTGGCAGAGATTCAGGTAGGGCCAGCGGCGTAGGGAGTGGATGATGTGGGTGGGTGGATGAGTGGGTGAGTGGATGAGTGGGTGATGTGGGTGATGTGGGTGATGTGGGTGAAGGCCGAACACCTACCCATCTACCCATCTACCCATCTACCCCCCAATCCCCAGCCGCCCAGCCAGGCTCGGCGTCAGGGGCAGTAGCACTGTCAGGGCCAAAAATAGCGCCAGCAGACTCAGGGCCGCACGGGCGTCGTTGGGTTCAGAGATGTCGTTGAGGCAGGGGCGCTCTGGGTCGCGCTGCAACAATAAAATCACCCCTGCCCAGTACAGCGCCAGGGGGTTGGCCAAGGAGACCAGGCCCAGCACCACTAGGGTAAATACGGTGGTGCGGCCCAGGGTTTTGCGCCCGTAGATGGCCTGTACCATGCGGCCCCCGTCGAGCTGCCCGGCGGGCATCAGGTTGAGGGCGGTAATCACCAGGCCCAGCCAGCCCATGATGGTGAGCGGGTGAATGTCGACCAGGGGCGCTTGCAAGACGTCTCCCAGGGTGACTCGGGCCAGGGCACCAATTAGCACCGACCCCTGAAAAAACCCTGACGGAATTTGAAAGGCGCTGCCGGGGTGCGACAGCAGCAGCCCGCCCACCAGCATGGCCAAGGAAACTATTCCCCCAGCGGCGGGGCCAGCCAGAGCAATGTCAAACAGCACGCTGCGGTTGGGCAGCAGCGACTCAAATCGGGTGAGGCCGCCAAAGGCCCCAATCTGCCAGGCAGGAATCAGAAAGGGCGGGCTGAGGCGCACGCCGTAGCGGCGGGCCGCAACCCAGTGGCCCGCTTCGTGGGCACCGAGAATCACCAGCAGCGCCACGAGAAAGGGCAGCGCCGCTCGCCAGCGGGAGAAATCTTCAAGCAGGTCAAAGCCCTGCAAGATCGCCCCGGCTTCTAGGCTGGTGAAGAGGGTGGCGATCGCCAGCCCCCCCGCCAGCGCCCACTGGGCCGGGGTGGTTTTGGCGGGGTCGGCACTGGCGGGCAGCACCACCACCGTAGGCCGCTGCTCCAGGTTTTCAACCAAAAAGAGGCGGTAGCGATCGCCCAGCCGATCCGTTAATGATTCCTCTAGCTTGGCCTGGGTCGCTGCCGGTTCACCCCGCAGGTTGCCGCGAAAAATCGCCCCCTGGTCGTAGGGAATCGTCTCGGTGCGAAAGTAGGTGTCGAGGCCAAAAATACCCTCGATCTGAGCTAGATCGTCTGGGGGAATGGTGATCGTCTCCGGGGCCGCAGCCGGGGCCGGGGTCGGCTGATCAAGGCCGTCTGGGCCGTCGAGCCCAGCAGGTGATTCAGCCGGTTCAGGCCCAGAGTCTGCCGCCGACAGCGGCGCTGGGCGCTGGGTAGACAGCATGTCTTGCCCCAGGGCGCGCAGTCGTCGACCCAGGTAGACATATAGCCCCGTAGACCCCAGCAGCAGCACCAGCACCCCCGCCAGGTTGATGTAAATACCCAGGGCAAACAGCCCAAAAAACAGTAGCCACGGCCCCATCAACACCACCGACTGTAGCCAGGCCAAAATGCCCACGCTGCCGTAGGGCTGGGCGCGGCGATAGCCCCAGACAAGAATTGCGATCGCAGCCAGCAAAATCAACCCAGTAATCGCCATAGTGTCGCTGCCCTTACCCTCCTCAGTACGCCATATCCGAATCCCATAACCCCGATCCCCAAACCGTAGGGGCGCATTGCATGCGCCCGGTTCATGGCATGCGCCCGGCCAATCGCATGCGCCCGGTTAATTGCTTTGGCATGAGACACCTCAGCGCCTCCTGTTTGAGCACAGACCTGGGGCACAAAATCCCCATCAGTCTACCGTCGATGGGCAAGAGCCGCCTAGCGCCGCCCCGGCAAACTAGTCTAGAGGGCTGTAGTTCCGGGGTTAAGGTGCTTAAATGTAGCGGTGGCCATCGCGCCCAGGACACTAAACCCTTCTAGCAGTAAAAGCTGGGACAGCGCCGTGGCCTATAGCCATCGCCCCAGAGGTAGTAGGTCACGTCTCAACCGTTCTAGCGATGGCCATAAAGCAAAACATCACCGAATCCACCCCCAGGGTTCACGGTCTCCCCATGACTACACCGCCCCCAGATCCCGCCCAACCCCAACCCTCCTTAGCCCCCCAGATGCTTAGCAATGGGGCCGATGTCAGCGCCGGGAACTTGGCCCAGCCCTCCCCCCAGCCCAACGGCGATCAACCCGTAAACTCAACGTCTGTCGCCCCCAGTCAGCGGTTTGACGTAGACCCCTCTGACCCCACCAACGCCGAGTCCGGGCTGGTCGACCCCGCCGTCACCTCCGCCAGTGCAATCACCATCGTTGCGGTCGCCGTGATTGGGCTGGGGCTGGCCACCGGCAGTTTCTGGCTGACCCTGGCCGGGTCTCTAGTGGCGACCCTCGTGTCGCTACGGCTGATGTGGCCCTTTTTGCAGGAGGTGCTGGGCGAGCTATCGCCCCGGCAGCAGTCGCTGCTGATTGCCATTCCTGGGGTGCTGGTGGGGGCGATCGGCCTGATGAATATCACCGGCCTCAATCGCGCGATCCTCACCTGGGGGTTAACCCTGCGGTGGGATATTCTCGGTGCCCTAGGCGATTTTATGGGGGCGATCGGGCAGATTTTTATCGCCTTTTTGGCCCTGTTTGTGGCCTGGCGGCAGTACGTTATCTCCCGCGACCTAACCAAACAGCAGAATTTAATCACCCAGCAGCAGACCATCGACACCTTCTTTCAGGGCATTTCAGACCTGGTGCTCGACGACGATGGCCTGCTCGAAGACTGGCCCCAGGAGCGCATCATTGCCGAAGCCCGCACCGCCGCCATCCTCAGCAGCGTCGATGCCGGGGGCAAAGCCAAGGTGATTCGCTTTCTCTCTCGCTCTAAGCTGCTCACCCCGCTGCGCCGCGACAACCGCCTAGGCCGCCCCATCCTCAACGGGCGCGGTGGCTACGAAGAAGACCTGATCGAAGGCACCCGCGTCATCGAT
>JBBSLR010000200.1:0-5928 GCA_038255045.1 Phormidesmidales cyanobacterium | reverse complement strand
GTTTCATAAATAAACTGTTCTGAATTGAAAAATCAGAACAGTTCAATTCAGAACAGTTTATTGACCACCCCTTCACTTCCCTAAATATGGAAAACAACCTCGTCACCACCGCCTACATCGCCGCCAGCGCTCTGTTCATTCTCAGCCTGGCGGGGCTGTCGCAGCCGGAGAGCGCCAAGCGGGGCAACCTGCTGGGCATGGTGGGCATGGCCGTTGCCTTTATTGCCACCGCCGCCATTAGCCAGGGCTACCCGATTCAGCTCGGCTCCATTGGGCTGGGGGTGATGGTGGGGGCGCTGGCCGCCTCTCGCGTTGCCATGACCGACATGCCCGAGATGGTGGCGCTGCTCAACAGCTTTGTGGGCCTAGCCGCCGTGCTGGTGGGCTTTGCCGAGTATCTTCAGCCCAGCGCCGCTCTGGTGGGGGCCGATGTGATCATCCACCGGGTCGAAATTTTTGTCGGCGTGTTCATCGGCATTGTTACGTTTACGGGGTCGATGGTGGCGGTGGCGAAGCTGCGGGGCTGGGTGCCTAGTCGGGCGGTGCTGCTGCCCGCCCGGCATGTGCTTACCCTGGGGATGCTGGGGGCGATCGCCGTCCTAGGCGCACCCTTCCTCACCGCCACGGGTACCACACCGCTGATGGCGTTGGGGGCGATGACGGCGATCGCGGCCATCTTTGGCATTGTGATCGTGCTGGCGATCGGCGGGGCCGACATGGCGGTGGTGATCTCGCTGCTCAACAGCTACTCGGGCCTGGCCTCGGCGGCGGCGGGCTTTATGCTCAACAACGACCTGCTGATTATCACCGGGGCGCTGGTGGGCAGCAGCGGGGCTATTCTCAGCTACATCATGTGCAAGGGCATGAACCGCTCTTTCATCAACGTGGTGCTAGGGGGCTTTGGCGAGACCACCAGCGGTGCGGGTCAGGCTGCCGGCCTTGAGGGCAGCGCCACCAGCACCACCACAGGCGAAGTCGTTGACCTGCTGGCCAACGCCCAGAGCGTGGTGATCGTCCCCGGCTACGGCATGGCCGTGGCCCAGGCCCAGCACGCCGTCGCCGAGATCACCCGCATGCTGCGCGCCCAGGGCAAGCAGGTGCGGTTTGGCATTCACCCCGTAGCGGGCCGCATGCCTGGCCACATGAACGTGCTGCTGGCCGAGGCCAACGTGCCCTACGACATCGTCCTCGAGATGGATGAAATCAATCCCGATCTGGCCGCCACCGACCTGGTGCTGGTGGTGGGGGCCAACGACACGGTGAACCCCAGCGCCAAAAATGACCCCACCAGCCCGATCGCCGGTATGCCCGTCATGGAAGTGTGGAAGGCGGACACCGTGGTGGTGCTCAAGCGCAGCCTGTCCTCCGGCTACGCCGGGGTCGAAAACCCCCTCTTCTTCAACGACAATACCCTGATGTTCTTTGGCGACGCCAAAACCAACGTCAACGGCATTTTGGCCCAGCTCTCAACCGCCAAGACAACTCCCGCCGCCGCCCTCTCAGCGGCCTAGGTCAGCACCCTAAAATCGCCTATAGTCCCCAGCTCGGCTGCCTGAATGCGATTAAAAAGGCCAAGACCCATATAGTTGGGTCTTGGCCAGCATTACAGCAGTGCCCCTGTGGACATTGCCGGTAAAAAGTATTGCCCTAGACAACGCCCCCAGAAAGCGGCGGCGAAAACAGCATCGGCTAGGGAGAAATTCTAAAACCCTTGGCGGGAGACGAGCTTCTCGATGTCGGCCTGGGTTTGGTGCAGCAGGTTGTGGCGGCGATCGCCAGTGTGACCGAGAGAAGGCACCAAGTTACGGGCCTGGAGCGCCATGTGCAGTTGCAGATGGGCGACGTACTCGGAGAAGTCTTCGCGGGTTTCGGTCAGGGCGGGAGCAAACTTTTCTGACAGGGCCACGGATAAAACCTCGTTATTGTTCAACATCGGGGAGCTATGCAACGATATCGAAGTTAACACAGGCTCTGTAGTGCTTACGGGCTGTGCAAAAAAGCTTAACGGTGCGTAACATCTGACACAAATCCAGGCAGGGGCTATGGGTGTTCAGGTGTTCTAGCCGGTTCACCGCTGGCCGCTCCCATCTGCTACGATCGCCTCCATAATGATCGCCTCCAACGCCATTTCTCGCCGCCAGGTTTAGCAGAAACAGGGTTGCCCCTAGAGATATTTCCAGGGCCGGTGCCGTTTATTCCAGAATTGGTGCTTGACCCCGACTTTTTGCCCGACGATAGTGATGGGTGATCGTTGCCCAGTCATCTCATCTAAAGCCCTCCATGCCTGGTTCCGCCCCCTCTGCCGACAGTCAGCCCCCCATCCCCGAGCGGTTGGCTAAGCACACCGTGCGCTACGCCGACCACCACTCGGTCAACTGGGATGACCTGACGCCGATGATGCGCCACTACGTGGAGATGAAGGAGCAGTACCCCCACGCCCTGGTGCTATACCGGGTGGGGGATTTCTTTGAGACCTTTTTTCAAGATGCGATCGCGATCGCCCGCGAGCTGGAGCTCGTCCTCACCAGCAAAGACGCCGGTAAGGCCATTGGTCGGGTGCCCCTGGCGGGCATTCCCCACCACGCCCTCGATCGCTACTGCACCCTGCTGGTGGAAAAGGGCTTTGCGATCGCCATCTGCGACCAGGTCGAAGACCCCGCCGTCGCCCAGGGCCTGGTGAAGCGCGAAGTCACCCGCGTGATCACCCCCGGCACGGTGATCGAAGAGGGCATGCTCAGCGCTAGCCAGAACAACTTTCTGGCCTCGGCGGTGGTGGCCGGGCACCACTGGGGGCTGGCTTACGCTGACGTATCTACCGGGGAATTTCTCACCACCCAGGGCGAAGACCTCGACCAGCTCGGTCAAGAATTACTCCGGCTCCAGCCCGCCGAGGTGCTGTTTCCGGTGGATGCGCCGAATCTGGGGGCGATGCTAAGGCCGGGGGATAAGTCAGATCAGCTGCCCGGCTGTCTGCCCCGCCAGTTTTGCTACACATTGCGGTCCCAAGGCCCCTACAGCCAGAGCGAGGCCCGCCAGCGCCTGCTCCAGCGGTTTCGGCTGCGCTCCCTCGAAGGTCTCGGCTGCGACCACCTGCCCCTGGCGGTGCGGGCGGCGGGCGGCCTGCTGGACTACGTGGAAGAAACCCAGAAAACCGTGCAGGCTCCGCTCCAGCCCCTCTGCACCTACACCCTGGCTGCCTACCTGGTGATCGACCACCAGACCCGCCGCAATCTAGAGATCACCCAGACTGCGCGCGACGGCACCTACAACGGCTCCCTGCTGTGGGCGCTCGATCGCACCGTCACGGCCATGGGCGGGCGCACCCTGCGCCGCTGGCTGCTGCAACCGCTGCTGGATGTGAAGGGCATTCAGTCGCGACAGTCCACCATTACCGAACTCTTGCAGGACGGCAACCTGCGGCAGCTGCTGCAGCACAAGCTCAAGCAGATCTACGATCTAGAACGGCTGGCGGGTCGGGCTGGCTCCGGCACCGCCAACGCGCGGGATCTGGTGGCCCTGGCGGATTCGTTTTTGCGGCTGCCTGACCTGGCGGCATTGGCAGAAAAAGCCCAATCGCCCTACCTGCAAGCGCTCCAGTACGTGCCGCCGGAGCTGGAGCAGCTGGGGCAGACACTGCGATCGCACCTGGTCGAAACCCCGCCCCTCTACCTCACCGAGGGCCACCTGATCCGCGACGGGGTCAACCCCCAGCTCGACGACCTGCGCCAGCAGGCGGTGGACGACCAAAAATGGATTGCCGAACTGGAGCCCGCCGAACGGAAGCGCACCGGCATTTCGACCCTCAAAGTCGGTTTTAACAAGGCCTTTGGCTACTACATCAGCGTCTCCCGCGCCCGCGCCGACCAGGCCCCCGACGACTACATCCGCAAGCAGACCCTGACCAACGAAGAGCGCTACATCACCCCCGAGCTCAAGGAGCGCGAAACCCGGGTGTTTAATATAGAGTCAGAAATTAACGCCCTGGAGTACGAGATCTTTAACCAGCTGCGCGAGCAGGTGGGCCAGCAGGTCGAACTGATTCGCAAGGTGGCCTCAGCGGTGGCGGCGGCGGATGTGCTCTGCGGTTTAGCCGAAGTCGCCATCTTCCAGGGCTACTGCTGCCCAGCGATGGATGAGAGTCGGGCGATCGCCGTTACCGAAGGCCGCCACCCCGTGGTCGAGCAGCTGCTCCCCGCCGGGTTCTTTGTGCCCAACTCTAACTTTATGGGGACGATCCCGACTGATCGCGACGCCCATCACGCCCAAGATCTGATCATTCTCACCGGCCCCAACGCCAGCGGCAAGAGCTGCTACCTGCGCCAGGTGGGGCTGATTCAGCTGATGGCCCAGATGGGCAGCTTTGTGCCCGCCAAGGGGGCAAGGCTGGGGGTGTGCGATCGCATCTTCACCCGCGTCGGCGCTGTCGATGACCTGGCCACGGGCCAGTCCACCTTCATGGTGGAGATGAACGAGACGGCGAATATTCTCAACCACGCCACGCCCAGGTCCCTGGTGCTGCTCGACGAAATTGGCCGGGGCACCGCCACCTTCGACGGCCTCTCCATCGCCTGGGCCGTGGCCGAGTACCTGGCGGTCGAGATCGAGGCCCGCACCATCTTTGCCACCCATTACCACGAACTGAATGAGCTGGCGGCGCTGATTCCCAACGTCGCCAACTATCAGGTCACGGTCAAAGAACTGCCCGACCAGATCATCTTTCTCCACCAGGTGCAGCCCGGCGGGGCCGACAAATCCTACGGCATCGAGGCGGGGCGGCTGGCGGGGCTACCCCCTTCGGTGATCCAGCGCGCCCGCGATGTCATGCGCGAAATCGAGCGCAACAGCACCATTGCCGTGGGCCTGCGAGGAGAAGTGCCAAAATCCACCCAGCCCCGCCGCCGCGCCCGAGAAGCCGCCCCCTACGACCCCTCTGAGCAGCTCGACCTGTTTGGAAAAGCCTGATCAAGCAGCTCAAAACGTAAAAAGCTCGCCCGTGGGGCGAGCTTTTTACGTTTTGGCTGAGCTAATCCTATAGCTGAGGCACGTATTGCTGTTTGTCGGGCACCAGGGTGTATTCAGACACAATCCGGCGCAGCTCATCACCATCGATGGTTTCGCGATCCACCAGCAGGTCAACCAGGCGGTCAATCAGCGCTCGGTTGTCGCGCATCAGGCGTTTGGCATCGTCGTAGCATTTATCGACGATCAGCTTTACCTGGCCGTCGATGCGAGACGACACCTCCTCGGAGTACTCCGAGCGAGACAGCCAGTCGCGCCCTAGGAACACCTCCCCCTGGGAGCTTTCGAGCGAAAGCGGGCCAAGGTCAGACATGCCGAAGCGAGTCACCATCTGGCGGGCCATGCCGCTGACCTGTTGCAGGTCGTTGCCCGCCCCGGTGGTGACCTCGGCGTCGCCAAAGATGATGTCTTCAGCGGCACGACCGCCCAAGGCCCCGGTGATGCGGGCCAGCAGCTGAGCACGAGAGATCAGCATTTGCTCTTCGCTGGGGGTAAACCAGGTTAAGCCCTGGGCCTGACCACGGGGAATCAGGGTAACTTTTTGCACCGGGTCGTGGTCTTTAACCAGGGTGCCGACAATGGCGTGGCCAATCTCGTGGTAGGCAATCAGCCGCTTGCTCTTGCTGTCAACCAGGGGAGTGCCCTCCATACCCGCAATCACGCGGTCTACGGCATCGTCGATTTCGCCCATGGTGATGGCGTCTTTGCGGCGGCGAGCGGTGAGAATAGCGGCCTCATTGAGCAGGTTGGCCAGGTCAGCCCCGGTAAAGCCCGGGGTGCGGCGGGCGATCGCCTCAAGCGAAATATCGTCAGCCAGCTTTTTGTTGCGGGCGTGGACGCCGAGGATCTCGACCCGGCCCTTGATGTCGGGCGGATCAACCATCACCTGGCGGTCAAAGCGACCGGGCC
>JBBSLR010000199.1:0-5930 GCA_038255045.1 Phormidesmidales cyanobacterium | reverse complement strand
GAAGGCGCTGCTGATGAGGCTCAAGATTCGGCTGAAGGTATTGTAGATTCTGTAAAGAGCTTCTTTGGCCAATAGGCTAGAGCGGACTTAACCCAAAAGCCCGGTCATGCTGATGACCGGGCTTTTGGTATTGAGCTGTAGGGCCGCATTAGGCTCCCTCTGTCCAGCCCTGTCAAGGTGGAGATTCACGGAGCGATCCCTTGGATTGGCCGCTGAGCCTAGGACTAGAAGTCCAAGGCTCAAAGCTGAAATCCTCTAAAGAGGATTGTGGGCTAAGTTTCCCAGTCTGCTTTAGCAGACTTTTGTGAGGAGCCAGGGAGCTCACTCCCTGGTGGTTGGGGCCGGAGTCCCTTCAACCTATAGGCATTGCGCAAATAGTTTGGCCACCCTGACAGAGCTGGGTCTCTCTGGCTTAGGCCGCAAGGTCTCGGGCGCAAGTTCTTGGGTGACGGGCATCAGGCTTGAGACTACAGGCCGCCGGATAGCCTCACGGCCAGCAGACCCAATAGCACGATCAGCCCCAGCGATCGCCGGAAGTAGTTAACCCCCTCAAAGAGTTCTTGCCAGGCCCAGGTAAACCATGCGCCAAAGGCGATCAGGTCTAGGGCTGCCTGGCCGCTGCTGCTGGGGAGAAGGGCTTGCAGCACGGTGGCGGCTAACCCCACCATGAGCGGCAGGTTGGGGGCTTGACCGATGACGATTTGACCCTCACCATCTCGAAAAATGCGGTCTAGCAGTGAGGCTGATGGGGCTTCAGGCTGGTCTAATTCACGGTTTGATGGCGATGACATAGGTTACCCGCAGCAGTAGGGATGAAGATTTGCTGAAGATTTATGGTAAGCCTCACCGCTAGGGCAGCGCCTGTACCGGATGGCTCAATCTAGAGCCATACATGCAGGCCAGATGCAAGTCAAGCCACAGATGCAGCGGCCCCTGGCGGTGGCGATAGGACGGGGGGGAAGTCAATCAACGCATACAATATCAGCAGCGCCGAGTCGGCTATTTGAGGAGATTTTCAATGGCAGTGGTGAGCACCCGCCTTTACTGGTTGTTCCAGTCGTTTTTGGCCTTTGTGCCCTACCTGCTGGTGGGGCTGGTGGCGGGCGCGCTGGTTTTAACGCTCGGTGCTCTCTTTGCCCGATTTCTGTTAGTAGACTGGCTGCGACCCTTTGAAGAGGCCTGCCTGCTGAGGTTTAAAGACTGGGCTAACCCCACCCTAGATCGGGGCATGGCAGCGATCACCTGGCTGGCCCAGGGCGAAGTCACGATCCCATTGCTGATCGTGGTGGGGGGAATTTTGGTCTACCGCGATCAGGCGATCGCCGCCTTGGTCTTGGCCATTGGGCTAGGGGGGTCTTGGCTGCTCAACGGCATTTTTAAATCTTTTTTTAAGCGAGAAAGACCCGATCTGTGGGCATCGTCTAAGCGCCCGATGGACTATAGCTTTCCCAGCGGCCATTCGATGAGCGCAATTTCGTTCTATGGGCTGCTGGCCGCCAGCTTCACCGCTTTTTTTAGCGTTCCCCTGGGCATTACGGCGACCGTGGCGATGGTTGTCACCCTAGGGGTGGGCTTTAGCCGCATGTATCTGGGGGTGCACTGGCCCACCGATGTGTTGAGCGGCTGGGTAGCGGGGGCCATCTGGCTCGGGGCCTGCCTGCAAGGCCTGGCTCAAATCGGGGGAATTTGAGCGGCGATAATAAACCTCAATCAAGTCCAGAAGTGGGGTTCTGCCTGTGGGAAAACTACAGATCCCGAGCTGGACTTGGTATAGAGCATGCTGCGGTGCCGTCAGCTTTGGGGCGGCACTTTCTCGGGGACTTCAGCTGGCTGGCCAAAACTGAAAAAATTGTTGCTCTCGTCAACGGCGTTTTCTTCTGCAAACTGGGTCAGCAGCTCAGGGGTGGGCACGCAAATCCAGAGGGCTTTGGGCACCACCTCAATCATAACTGGCGTAGTGCCGATACATTCTCCATCGGCATGCACATCTAGGGATGGATAGCTTCTGACTTCAATGGTGGTGGCCTGATGCATTTGCAGCCGCTCATGGGGCAAATGTTTGCCTCGCATAGCCGCAAAGAAATGGCGAAAATGCTCCCACTTAGAGGGCTTATCGATGTAGATCAGATCGAGTTTGCCGTCATCCATTTTGGCATCGGGGGCGAGGGCAAACTCAACCCCGTAGCGGGGGCTGTTGCAGATATTCACTTGTAGAATACGCAGCCGCGCCAATCGGCCATCAAAGCGCAAGACCAGGCGGTGGTGCTTAAACTGCAAGAATGTTTTAAGGCCCCAAAAGAAGTTTTTAAGGGCAGCCCAATAGTTGTTTTTAATCCCCTCTTTAACCTCATCACCGCAGGGAAATAAAGAGGCCTCTAGGCCGATGCCGACGACTTCCATAAAGTAGTGGTGGTTGGCTTTGCCCATGTCGATCTGGCGGTGATCGCCCGCTTTGATCACCCGCACGGCCTGGGTGACATCGGTGGGAATCTCTAGGCTGGCGGCAATATTGTTGCGGGTGCCCTGGGACAAGATGCCCAACACCGTCTGACTGTGGGCCAACCCCCGGGCCACGGCTTCGATGGTGCCATCGCCCCCGGCGACAATCACCAGTTGGGTGCCCGCTTTAGCCGCCGCCGCCGCCAGCCCCTGGCCATCTTCGTCGGGGGTGGTGGTGCAGACCTCAGCCTCAATGCCCTGATTTTGCAGGGCGGTTGTGAGACTGGGCAGCAGATCATCAGGATTCTCGCTGGGGCCAGAGGTGGGGTTAACAATGAGTAGAGTGTTCATCTCTGGCGATTTTTGCTTAGGGTTACTGTCTGGGGCTTGCTGTCTGGGGCCTGCTGGGGCAATTTACTCAAGGGTGGGCGGCTGCGATCCCTCACCCTGATACTAAGCCAAATTGAAATGCTCCATGTGGACGTGGGTAACGGGCACCTTGAGGTCAAACAGGGCGCGTTCCACGGCATCCATCATCACCGGGGCGGCGCAGGTAAAGTACTGGCGGCTGCCCCGATGGCGGGGGATATGGCGCTCTAGCAGGGCTTGATCGACGTAGCCAGTTTCGCCCTCCCAGCCGTCGTGGCCGTGGCGCGGCACATAGACAAGGGTAAGATCTAGATTCTCCTTGAGCGCTTCGAGTTCCTCTCGGTAGGTAAAGTCATCCCAGCTGGGGGCCGAGTAGATCAGCAGAAAGGGCCGATCATCGTGGCGCTCGGCGGCGGTGAGCAGCATGCTGTACATGGGGGTGATGCCCACCCCGCCCGCAATCAGCACAAACCCGGCGGTATCCCAGTAGCGCTCGGTGGTAAACACGCCGTAGGGGCCATCGAGGTAGGCCTTGGTGCCGGGCTGCACATCTTTGATGCGTTTGGTGAAGTCGCCCAGGGCCTTGATGCCAAACTCAATGCGATCGCCCCGATCGCCGTTCGACGACATTGAGAAGGGGTGCTCGCGCATGTCGAGGGGCGTAATGCCCAGGGTGAGCCAGGCAAACTGCCCCGGCTCAAAGGTAAAGCCGTCGTGGCCGTGGGGGCGCAGGGCCAGGGTCCACACGTCGCCCCGCTGCTCGACGACTACTTCGACCAGGTCGGGCCGCTTGGTCATGAGCAGCGGCTTCACCAGCCGCACGTAGAGAATTAGCCATAGAGCCATCGCCATAAACCCCGACCACAGCACAATCTGCCAAAACTGGCCCAGGTAAAAGCCCACCCCAATGCCGTGGCCAAAGCCCAGCCCCACCGCTAGCACCGCCAGCACCGAGTGGGCCGCCCGCCATGGCTCGTAGGGTATTTTGAGCGGCTTGCGCCAGATCGTGGTCGCCACCATGGTGCAGAACGCCAGCACGCTCATCACCGCCAGCCGCGCTCGCCACGGTGCCTCAGGAAAATTCAGCAGTTGCAGGGTGTCGGGTTGGGCGACAAACAAAATGATCGGGTGAATCACCACCAGGCCAAAGGCCACGATGGAGGTGTAGCGGTGAAACTGAATCAGAATGTCGATGCCGTAGGAGGCCTCAATGCGGTTGACCCGCGCCGCCAGCACAAACTGCAGCGCCATCAGCGCCAGGCCAATAAAGCCCAGCGCCACCGAAAACTCTATCCAAAAGCCCCGCGCCGCCGGGGCCGGGTGCAGCAACACCACCGCCAAGGGCAGCAAAATAATCGCCAGGTAGGCCGCGATCCAAAGGGCGGCTAGGGCAATGGGGCTTTGCATGAAGAGACGGCGCATGGTCAGGCTCCAGGGGGCGAGGGCGTAGGGTGGGCATTGCCCACCAGCATTCAGGCAATGCTAATGGATATCGGGTTAAGCCCCAAAGGGGTGGGTAGGTAGGCCGGGGGTGGGGGCGGCGATCGCAAACACATCCCCCGCGTAGAACCCCTGCTGAATCTCCTGTTGGCTCAGCCCCACCGAGGCGGTGGTGACGTAGAGCGTCGAGAGGCCAGGGCCACCAAATGTAGGGCAGGTGGGCCGCTGCACGGGTAGTTTGACCCGGCCCAGGGCTTTGCCAGCGGGGCTAAAACAGGCCACCGCCCAGCCATCCAACAGGGCTGTCCAGAGATTGCCGTCGCGGTCGATCGCCAGGCCGTCAGGCTCCACCGCCTCATCGCCGAGGTCGACCGCGATGCAGCGATCGCTGATCTCTCCGGTGGCCCCATCAAAGCGATAGGCAAAGATCTTGCGCTGGGGCGAGTCGGTCAAATAAAAGGTGTCGCCGTCGGGGCTCCAGCCCAGGCCGTTGGAAATGGTCAGCCCCGTTTCCATGGTGCGCACCGAGCCGTCGGGGTCGTAGCGGTAGAGGGCGGCGGTGCCTGGCTCGGGGCTAAGGGTGCCAACCCAAAAGCGGCCCTGGGGGTCGCACTTGCCGTCATTGCAGCGGGTGCCGGGGGTGTCAAAGGTGAGGGTGGCCAGGGTGTCTACCGCGCCCGAGGTGAGGTCTAGGGTGGTGATGCGATCGCCCATGGCCACCAGCAATTTTTCGCCCGCCATCAGCGCCAGGGCGCTGCCCACACCGCCCACATCCCAGTGGCAGTCGTCGCCGCTGCTGGGCTCAAACACATGCACCCGGTGGTTGAGAATATCCACCCAGTAGAGCACCTGTTTGTCGCTGTCCCACAGGGGGCCTTCCCCCAGGCGGGCGCGGGCGTGGAGCAGGTTTTGGGCCGATAGCTCAGGCAAAGTTGCAGGGGGCATGGCGGGGCACCGGGGTGATTTACAGAAGCGTCGCATAGCCTGGGCTTCTATTACCCCCATCTGAGGGTATAGAGGCCAGGGTTTTATTAGCATTAGCAATGCTGCATTAAGTAAATGTCAAGGAAGTCGATACCAGCCCGACGTTTCCAGGTGTGAATGTGTCAGGTGTGAATGTGCCAGGTGTGAATGTGACAGAGGTGATTCCCCACTTCGTAGAGCGGGCGAACGACATCGGCACCAGTGCTGCGCTGCAAGAGTTTGAGCGATCGCTCACCCCCAATCCCCAAACTCCAACATCAGCCCTGTCAAGGTGGCCAAACTATTCCCAAAATGCCTATGGACTAAGGGACCCCGGCCACAATCACCAGGCAGTGAACTCCCTGGCTCCTAACAAAAGTCTGCTAAAGCAGACTGGGTAACTCAGCTCCCAATCCTCTTTAGAGGATTTCGGCTTTGAGCCTTGGACTTCTAGTCCAAGGCTCAGCGGCCAATCCAAGGGATCACCCCCTAAAATCCCAGCAATTGTAAATTCAAAAATTCTAGGGGCTGAACCCCTTGATACCTCGTTCAGATCAACCTCCATTGATGGACATTGATCGGCTGAAACGCCCTAAACTCGTTCCGAATTTATTTTTGCTGCCCCATGAGAAGACCCCACGCTGACCACGGCATGTTGGTGCTTTATGGCCACCTGCTGAAATACTTTTTGCTGAGTATAGCCAGCTGCACCATGGCCT
>JBBSLR010000198.1:0-5963 GCA_038255045.1 Phormidesmidales cyanobacterium | reverse complement strand
TGTGGGCTTCGTTGCGGTTGCCGAAGTAGCTCAGGTTCTCGCGGTTGGGGACGTTGGTTTCGGTAATCAGCGAAATGCCGGGGTCAACCAGCTGCAAAATTTCGCGAAACAGGCGCACCATGGCGTGGGTCTCGGGCAGGTGCATGCAGTTGGTGCCCGCCTTTTTCCACAAAAAGCCCACCGCGTCGAGGCGAATGTAGCGGGCGCCAGCCTCGACGTAGGCCAGAATGATCTTGACGTACTCGATCAGCACGTCGGGGTTCTCAAAGTTGACGTCGATCTGGTCGGCGCTGAAGGTGCTCCACACGTGCTTTTCGCCTGCGGTGGTTGCGACCGGGGTGAGCAGAGGCGTGCTGCGGGGCCGCACCACCTGGGAGAGGTCTTCACCGGGGTCGGCGGTGATGAAGTAGTTGCGACCGGGCAGTTCGCCCTGCTTAAATTGCTGAAACCAGGCGTGCTCGCTGGAGATGTGGTTGATCACTAGGTCAGCCATCAGGTTGAAATTGGTGGCGATCCGCTTGATGTCTGCCCAGCTTCCCAGCTCGGGGTTGACCTTGAGGTAGTCGATGATGGCAAAGCCGTCGTCGGAGCTGTAGGGGAAGAAGGGCAGAATGTGGACGCCGGTAATGGCGTCGTAGAGGTGGGTTTCGAGAAATTCGGCCAGTACCGATAGGGGGGGGCGATCGCCGTCGATAATGGTGTCGCCATAGGTAATTAGCAGAACGTTGTTGTGGTTCCACTTTTTGAGGTCTTCGCGACCGGAGGGGCACAGGGTGTCTTTGATTAGGGCGAAGATCTTGGTGGTCAACCACTCCGCTGTTTCGGGGGGGTAGACTCTTTCTAGCAAAGGTTTGATGTTGTTAGTCACGCGACAAAACAGTGGGCTATCGGGGGCAATATCTGGCTGATTTTCTGGCTGATTTATAGGGTAATGCTGAGCGGCGGTCTGGGCAGAAACATCGCGATGGGCGCCGGGAGCAGATTGTTTAGTACGATCTTTAGCTAGGGTCATATCAACCTACAGTCTTAGATAGTTGTTTACAGTAGTCTTGGCATCAAAAAGCCGGTGCTGGTAGGAAGAGATTTTCCCAACCAGCACGGGTCTTTAGACGATGGGAGCCAGCCCCGGCAGGGCTAAGGCTCTGGGTAGCCCCTGCCGCTGAAAGTTATGGGAAACCGCTGGGCAGATAACTCACCCTGGTTTAACTGGGGTGAATTTAGTGCCCAAAGGGTGCCCGCTGGGGTCAGCGCGAGACCTGGAGAGTAGCTATGGTTGAAGGCAGCGGCAAGGTTTGAGAGTTTTCTTTGCGACTGCTTTAGTGACCGACTTCAGATTAGGTGTTGAATGGCTGTCAGCGAGACGTTGGGTAAACCCCAACTCGCGGTTGCCTCCCCTTCGATAGTTCTGATGGTGGCACAGGTGGGGCGATCGCACCCGCACTCTCCCCCGAAGTTCATGGCTTTTTAGGTATTTCTCCGGGGTCTTTACAAAGGCTAAGCACAGGGCTTGGCGGCGGGCTGCGTAGAGTCCGCGGCTGGGATGGTTTTACGGAGAGTGACCTATGGGCGCGAGTCAGGGGTTCGAGTCACTGGTGATGGCGCGGGGTGAGGATTGGGGCGCAAATTATACTGACGTCAACATTCGTCAAAATTCCTCAATGGCCTGGATCGCTTCTAGATACTGCTTTTGAATGTCTTGACGGTCTAGGTCTTCGGCAATGGCGTCTTGGCTGCCGCGGTCAATCATCTGGGCCTGGCGTCGCAGGGCAGCGCGATCGGCGGAGCGGTAGGTGAAAGGCGCAATTGCCGCGATCGCCTCTAGCAGCCGCACGGTAACTGCCACGCTTGATCGCCCGTTTTGCCGAATTTGGTTAAAGGCAGTGTCGGTGACATCGGCAAAGGTCAGCGGTAAAGCCACCATGCGCAGCTGGTTTTGGTCGTCGTACCGGTAGGGCGACGGAATATCTCGCTGAGCTAATTGGCATAGGGTCGCGCTGAGCTGATCGATACAGCGAATCGCCGTAAAGGGATCGTTGACGCCTGGGGACAAGGCCCGCACGGCAATTTCAACCAGTTGGTTAACTGAGAATTCAACATCTTGCTGATTGGTGCGTTTGGAGCCTAGCACAAAGGCTTGATCAATCTGGGCGGCCAGCGGCTTGGTGACGTTTGCTTTGGGAAACACCCGCATCAGTTCACACCCCTGCACCACAAAGCAGCCCGAATGTTGCCGAACCTGAAGAATCAGGTGGTGGTCTTTGGCGATCTGCATGAGCTGCCCCTCGTCGATCGCCTGAATGTAGCCGCTGTCTTTGGTGTTAATTGGGTAAGAGTTGCGGTTAAAGTCAGCCGGGAGACTGGCCGTCTCGGTCTCGGAGTCTGTAAAGCCGCGCCCGATGACTTCAGGAAACAGGCGGTTGATCGCATCCTTGAGATCGTTGCCGACTTGGTGAACGACGTTGTCAACCTGAATGGATGAAGCGGCATGGTGAAGAAAGTAAATCAGTACGCCAATGCTGGCGATCGCCAGAACAATGGCGCAGGTCACCGCAATGTGGGGCACAAACTCATTGCCTTCAGTTTCATTGACCGTGCGCAGCACCATCAGGCTGTACATAAAGGTCGAAATAAAGGTGCCCAACACCACTTGGTTGCCGGTGTCTTGCATAAAGTTGCGCAGCAGGCGCGGCCCAAACTGGGAAGACGCCAGCTGCAGCGCCACAATGGTGATCGAAAATGCCGTGGCGGCCACACTCACCATAGAGCCTGCGATCGCCGAGAGCACCGCCCGCGACCCGCTCGGCCCCAGGGAATAGATCCAGCTCACATTGCCAATGATGTTTGGCTCTAGGTTCTGGTCGATGCCGATCGTCAAAAACGAAAGCGCGAATGCCAGCCCCACCATCAGGGTGGGCACAAACCAGAAGCTAGAGTTGAGAGAGTTCCATAGTTTGCCTAACTTAGCGGATTTCATGGGCGCAAAGACTCCTGGGGCAGTGGCAGCATGGTTACGATCACCCCATTAGCCGTCTGAATAATACCCTGATTGCTCTGTTCAAGGCGGCAAGATCGGCAGCTTAAATTATTTAGCGGCGGCACCGACGGTGGCCAAAATTTGGGGCAGGCCAATCTCGCTGCACACTTCGTAGAACGAGGTCACAGGCGGCGTCTCAAACAGGTGGGCGATCTTGCCCAGGGTCTTCTCGTAGACGATGTCTTGATGGCCGTCCATGTCTTCAATGCTGTCCCAGAGAATGATGGCGATGCCGCGATCACTGCCCGGCTCTTGCAGCAGGTAAGCGCCCTGAAAGCCTTTCTCGTAGGTCGATACGGCTTTTTCATAGAGCTGGCGGGCCTCACTAAAGCAGCCGGGTTTAAACTCACCAATGGCTACGTAGGCGTATTTGTGGCGAAGAAAATCGACGAAGTCGGTCATATAACGGCAGAAATTCTAGGTCTTGCAATACATCCAGTGTCGATCAGATGGGTGACACTGGCTGGTTTTCTTACCCAGGCTTTAGATTCTGTTACCGATCTTCTAACAGGCGCTGGCCCCAGGCTTTGAGGGTCTGCCCCAGCCGCTGCCCCAGATTTTGAGCCAAAAGCTGCCAACCTTGCTCTAGCCGCTGCCGCCAGCCCCGCACCTGGGGCAGCGTCACCACGATCGCCCCGGCGTGATAGGCCACCTGCACCTGGCGATCGCGCACCCGCACCGGCAGCGGCACGGTGTGCTGAAAGTAGTTGAGGCCCAGCCCCTGCATCAGCGGGCTGCGGTAGCCCGACTGCCGCTGGCCTGAAAAGGTGAGGGTTTTGCCCGTGGCCCGCACCCGCACCGCCTGGGGGTCTACCCCCGGCAAAAAGGCGGTGACGATCAGGGCATCGGCGGTGATTTCAATCTCGACGGAGGGCAGCTGGGTGCGGCCCGAGGCCGAGACGCCCAGGGGCATGAGGGCGGCGGCGATCGCATCCATCTGGGCCTGGGCCGCGCCCAAGCTCCAGATCGGCGGCTGATTGTGCGATTGCTGAGACGACTGCCCGGTGGCCATGGCCCTGACTCCTGTTCTTTCTATACTTAAATCATCGCGGTCAGCCCCCGATTTCGCAGGTCGGGAAAGCCCTCAGCCTTAGGGGGTATAACCGCCAGGGGGTTGAAGCACCGATTGGGTAAGCAAGTTCTCCACGATGAAGAAAGTCCTCCACATCGACATGGATGCCTTCTACGCCTCCGTGGAGCAGCGAGACTTTCCGCAGTATCGGGGCCGGCCCCTGGTGGTGGGTGGGCGGCCCGAGCAGCGGGGGGCAGTGGCCGCCGCCAGCTACGAGGCGCGGCAGTACGGCATTCACTCGGCCATGCCCGCCAGAATCGCCCAGCAGCGCTGCCCAGAGCTGATCTTTGCGCCGCCCCGCTTTGAGGTCTATAGAGAAGTCTCGGGCCAAATTCGGGAGGTGTTTCATCGCTACACCGACCTGGTGGAGCCGCTGTCGTTAGATGAAGCCTATCTGGATGTCACCACCAACGCCCTGGGCGAACCCTCGGCCCTGGCGATCGCCCGCCGCATCAAGGCCGACATTCTCGCCGCCACCCAACTCACCGCCTCGGCGGGGGTCTCGGTGAATAAATTCTTGGCGAAAATGGCCAGCGGCCAAAACAAGCCCGACGGCCTGACGCTAATTTTGCCCGAGCAGGCCGAGGCCTTCGTGGCCGCCCTGCCGATTGAAAAATTTCACGGCATTGGCCCGGTCACCGCCCGCAAGATGCACGGCCTAGGCATTGCCACCGGGGCCGACCTGCAACCGTGGGCCGAGGCCGACCTGGTGCGCCACTTTGGCAAGGTGGGCCGCTTTTACTACCGCGTCGCCCGGGGCGAAGACGATCGCCCGGTCAACCCCAACCGCATGCGCAAATCGATGGGGGCCGAGCGATCGTTCTCGCCCGATCTCACTACCCTGGCTGAGATCACCGCCGCCCTAGAGCGGGTAACCGCCGAAGTCGTGCGTCGCCTGCAAGACCAGCACCGCCGGGGCCACACCCTCACCCTCAAGGTCAAGTACGCCAACTATCGGCAGATCACCCGCAGCCGCACCTTTGCCGCCGCCATTGGGGCCGAGTCGCCCCTGCTGGCCTGGGCGCAGGAAATGCTCATGGCCCATCTGGATCGGGGCCAGCCCGTGCGCCTGCTGGGTCTGACGCTGTCGAACCTAGAACCCACCGGAGAGCCTGACCACATGCAGCTATCCCTAGAGGTGTAGGGGAGGCCTGGACAAATAGCAGGATGCGGGACAAAAAATTCTTTTTGGCCGGAACTCTACCGAGAGCGATCGCCCTCGGATAAGATTCTATATTGCCCGCCCGCAGGAAAGATCGCCCATGTTGCAGACCGCAGACTTTGAGCAGAGCGAACAGCAGATTCAGCGCCTACTCGACCCCTTTGGGCGGTTTGGGGTAGAGCTGGGTCTAGGCCGCATTCAGCGGTTGTTGAAGGCTCTGGGCAACCCTCAAGTCAGAGTGCCCCTGGTGCATGTGGCGGGCACCAACGGCAAGGGGTCGGTGTGCGCCTATCTGTCGGCGGTGCTATCGGCGGCGGGCTATCGGGTGGGGCGCTACACCTCCCCCCACCTGGTGAGCTGGCGAGAGCGAATCACGGTTACCGAGCAGCCGATCGCAGCCGAAGTTTTACTGGCTCGGCTAGACCAGGTGATTGCCGCCATTGACCCCGCCCAGCCCTCGCCCACCCAGTTTGAGGTGTTTACCGCCGCCGCCTGGCTGCACTTTGCCGAAACCCAGGTAGACCTGGCGGTGATGGAGGTGGGCCTAGGCGGGCGCCTCGACGCCACCAACGTGGTGGATACGCCGCTGGTAAGCATCATCACCTCCCTCAGCCGTGAGCACTGGCAGCGCCTCGGCCCCACCCTGGCGGATATCGCCCGCGAAAAAGCCGGGGTGCTGAAGCCAGGGCGACCGG
>JBBSLR010000197.1:0-5965 GCA_038255045.1 Phormidesmidales cyanobacterium | reverse complement strand
GCGACACCGTGCGCTGTGTGGAAATTGCGATCACCAACCCCGGCGAGCCCGGCATCTTCCGCGTGTTCAACCAGTTCACCGAAATGTTTAGCGTCGGCGACCTGGCCCTGATGGTGAAAAAGGCGGGCAACACCCTGGGCGTTGATGTCGAAATCGACCACATCGACAACCCCAGAGTCGAGGCCGAAGAACACTACTTCAACGCCAAAAACACCAACCTGCTCGAGCTGGGTCTACAGCCCCACCTGCTGTCTGACTCGCTGCTCGACAGCCTGCTCAACTTCGCCGTCAAGTACAAAGATCGGGTCGACAAAAACCAGATTCTGCCCAAGGTCAAGTGGCGGCGCGACTAGTGAATAAATGGGCCAAAGTCACGCTGTGATTTTGGCCCATTTATGAGTTTATTCTTCCATTTTCAATCATCTTCCTTAGCCCCCCCGATTGTTATGCGGATTGCTCTCTTCACCGAGACTTTTTTGCCGAAAGTTGACGGCATCGTGACCCGTCTCAAGCACACCGTCGACCATTTGCAGCGCCAGGGTAACCAGGTTTTAGTTTTCTCCCCCGACGGGGGCCTAACCGAATATCGGGGGGCAAAAATTCACGGGGTTTCTGGGTTCCCGCTGCCCCTCTACCCAGAGCTGAAGCTGGCCCTGCCGCGCCCCTCCATTGGCGAGGCGCTAGAAGATTTTCGGCCCGATTTGATCCATGTGGTGAACCCGGCAGTGCTCGGGCTGGCGGGCATTTACTACAGCAAAACCCTAGATCTGCCCCTGGTGGCGTCGTACCACACCCACCTGCCCAAATACCTGGAGCACTACGGTCTGGGCATGCTCGAAGGGGTGATGTGGGAGCTGATCAAGGCCATGCATAACCAGGCCCAGATCAACCTGGTCACCTCCACCGCGATGAAGACCGAACTGTCGGAGCACGGCGTTGAGAACATTGAGGTATGGCAACGGGGAGTCGATACCGAGTTGTTCCGCCCAGAGCTGGCTAGTTCTGAAATGCGAGATAGCCTCACGGAGGGCCACCCCGAAGCCCCGCTGCTGTTATATATTGGTCGCCTCTCCGCCGAAAAAGAAATCGACCGCATCAAGCCCGTGCTCCAGGCGATTCCCGGTGCGCGGCTGGCCCTGGTGGGCGATGGCCCCTACCGCGCCGAGCTAGAGGCCCACTTTGAGGGTACGCCGACAAATTTTGTGGGCTACCTGGGCGGCGCAGACCTAGCTGCGGCCTACGCCTCTGCCGATGCCTTTGTGTTTCCCTCTCGCACCGAGACCCTGGGGCTGGTGCTGCTAGAGGCGATGGCGGCAGGGTGCCCGGTGGTGGCGGCCAACTCCGGCGGCATTCCCGACATTGTGACCGATGGCGTCAACGGCTTTTTGTTTGACCCAATGGACGAGGAGGGGGCGATCGCAGCGACCCGCCGTCTGATCGAATCCAAAGCCGAACACGAGCTGATGCGCCACAACGCCGTGGTTGAGGCTGAACAGTGGGGCTGGGCAGCTGCTACTCGACAGTTGCAACAGTTCTACCGTCAGGTGCTGGCCCAGCGATCACTACCCCTAGCCGCCTAAACGTCAAACTTCTGTAGGGTGTACCGCTGCTGCCCATGGGGAAACTCAATCAGGCTGAGTTAAGCCCCTAAGTTAATCGGGTAGGCCACCTAGCGAGCGTGGCCTACCCTCGGTCTCAGGCCTGCCTACTGACCTGCCATCTTATTCAACATGTGATCAATCACGTGGCTGTGCTCATTCTGCGGGCTGAACAGGACGACCTCCGCATCTGCACCAACTTTGACCGTGTGTCCAGGTGGCCAATAGAAAAGGTCGCCACCCTTAACCACTTCCTCGGTACCATCGCCATAGGTAACCGTAACTTCTCCCTGCAGTAGATATCCCCAGTGCGGAGATTGGCACAGGTTGCACTCTAGCCCTTGGAGCAGCGGCGCAATATTTGTACCAGTACTGAGAGAAAAGTACTCCCCACTGATCGTTCCATACCCAGTAGCATCGCCAAATTCTGTTTTTTGACGAGCTACTGCCCCAGGCACGTCGATTCTCACTGGGACATCATTTTTTGCTATTCGCATTTTGTGTTCCTCAGATTATTTCAGCTGTAAAAATCAGAAAACAGTGGTAGCGTTTGCTCACATAATCCCGAAATTTTGATTGTAGATGGGGAAGGGCCGTTACACCGAATAAAACACATTTTTTAACGACATTGAGGGGATATTGGGCGAAAAGGTTGCTCAGGCTCCAGCCAGCTTGCAATCTAGCCCTTTACCAGTAGGCTGATCGAAGCCAAGGCTGAACGGAAGATGATGCGCCACAATGCCGTTGCCGAAGCTGAACGGTGGGGCTGGGTGGCGGCAACCCGGCAGCTTCAGCAGTTTTATCGCCAGGTGCTGGCCCAGCGCTCTTTGCCCATGGCGGCGTAGGTCTCCTAAACTGTAGGTCTAAGCCGAACGCTGCTGTTTGTGAGGTTAGCTATGGTCGCAGCTCCTCAATCATCTTGGGTAGTGACCTGGGACAAACTGCCCGATGACTTCATCCTCGACGATGAGCCTGGGGACAATATCAATCAGCCGGCTATCGCCGCCGCCCTCACCGATAGCCTGGAACTGGCTGGTCGGTTACCCGCCCAGTCGCTGGTGATGACCAACTACGGTCTCTGCGCCACCGTCAACGGCAAAACCGTCGTCAAAGCCCCCGACTGGGGCTACGTGCCCCAGATTCGCGTGCCCAGAGAAGCGGTGACGCGCAGCTATACGCCTCAGCTGCAAGGGGACTTTCCAACTGTCGTGATGGAATTTCTTTCCGATACTGAAGGAGGAGAGTATTCCAGCAAACCTACCTACCCCCCCGGCAAGTGGTTCTTTTACCAGCAGGTGCTGCGGGTACCCAACTACGTCATCTTTGACCCCGCCAGCGGCCTGCTAGAGGTCTACCGCCTCGACCCGGCGGGCCAGTACAGGCTCAGCCCTGCCAACGATCAGCAGCGCTACCGCATTGACGAGCTAGATTTAGCCCTGGGCCTTTGGCAGGGTAGCCGCGAAAATCGCACCGGCCCCTGGCTGCGCTGGTGGACTGAGCCGGGAGAACTACTGCCCTGGGGCAAAGAACAGGCCGAGCAGGAGCGCCAGCGAGTTGAGCAAGAGCAACAGCGGGCCGAGCAGGAGCACCAGCGGGCTGAACGACTGGCGGCCCAGCTCCGGGCGGCGGGCCTAGAGCCGGGGGAGTAGCCAAATCAGCCGATGCTGCGGGCCAAAATGCTCGGGCGAGAACCGTTGAAGGTACCAGTGACCTTGATTTCTTGCAGAAAATCAGGCCAGAATAAAGCTATAGCAACGGCAAATAACTGCTCCCATGACCGCCACCACCCCGCAATTTTGTTCACCCACGCCATCGGAACAGCCGAGCCTAGGCCGTCAACAGTCAGCATTAACCGTGGATGTGGCGATTGTCGGCGGGGGCATTGTTGGGCTGACTCTGGCGGCAGCTTTAGCCCCTAGCGGCATGACGATCGCCGTAATTGAAGCCCAAACGGCGGCGGCGGCGGCCTCTCGGCAGCGGGCCTACGCCTTCTCGCTGACCTCGGCGGATATTTTTAAGGGGCTGGGGCTGTGGTCGCAGATTGGGCCGCAGATCTGCCATTTTGACCAGGTGCAGCTCTCCGATGGTGACTACGGCGAAGTGGTGCAGTTTTTGCCGACCGATTTGGGCACCGATGCCGTGTATTACGGCGCGGAGCATGGGGTGCTGATGGCGGCCTTGCAGGGGGCGATCGCGGCCTGGCCAAATATTCACTATCTCTGCTCGGCTACCCTGGGCGCGACCCGCGACCAGGGAGATGAGACCGTAGCTGAGGTGAGTTCGCCGGAAGGGAGCATCACGGTGCGATCGCCCCTGATGGTCGCCGCCGACGGCAAAGGCTCACCCCTACGGCAGCGGGCGGGCATCGGCAGCTTTGGCTGGCGCTACCGGCAGGCCTGCGTCACCACCGTGCTAAAGCCCGAGCATTCGCACCAAAACACGGCCTACGAGCGGTTTTGGCCCAGCGGTCCCTTCGCCATTTTGCCCCTGCCCGGCCAGCGCTGCCAGGTGGTATGGACTGCGCCCCACGCTGAGGCCGAGGCCCTTCTCAATCTGCCTGAAGATGAATTTATGGCTGAGCTAGAGGGGCGCTACGGCAGTCACATGGGGCGGCTCAAGCGGCTGAGCACGCCCGCCATGTTTCCGGTGCAGCTGATGCAGAGCGATCGCTACGTGCAGCCGCGCCTGGCGCTAGTTGGCGATGCTGCCCACAGCTGCCACCCCGTCGGCGGACAGGGGCTAAACATGGGCATTCGCGATGCCGCCGCCCTGGCCGAGGTCTTGACAGCAGCCTACCAGCGCCGCCAAGACCTCGGCGACATCACCGTTCTGCGCCGCTATGAACGCTGGCGGCGGGTAGAAAACTGGGTGATTCTCAGCTTTACCGATGTGCTGACCCGCACCTTCTCAAATCAGATTTTGCCCGTGGTGGTAGCGCGCCGGGCTGGGCTGTGGACGCTGAGCCGCGTACCCTTGCTCAAACGGTTGGCGCTGCGGCTGATGACCGGTCGCCTGGGGCGAGTGCCCCAGCTAGCCCGCCGAGGGCAGCAGCAGCCCGATTAAAGATTTCTCTTACCCCAGCACAAAGCCCTCCAAGGTTAGAGGGCTTTGTGCTGGAGTAGGTTTCCCAACTAGGGAGAATGGGAGCAGACTATGCCAGGGATGGCGCAATACCCCGATTAGCGTGCCCGTACTACCGTGATTAATGCCCAGCTAGTACTGATATTGCGCCTCTGACCGGGTATAGTCGCGCAGGGGAATAGCGCGGTTTAGGGACAGGTTTTTAGCGAATTTAAACAGACTGTCGTAGTTGCGCTGGCTGCAAATTAGGCGACCATCGCCAGCGTATTGGCCACCGTCATCGCGCAGCTCGACGGCAAAGTCAGACACGTAGACAGAAAAAATTCGGGTTGCAGCGTTCATTGGTTTAGCGACCTTTGGTAAGAACTATCGAGCGCAGTGACCATTCCTCACACATAACGTCAAACTCAAGACGGAGCCTAGCCATTCTGTGGCAGTGCCCTATCTAGGTCAGACTAAAGGCCATAGTTTTGGCCGGCTCAAACTATTAAGAGGGTTTGATGTTTTCCGGGTCTACGTAGTAGCAGGCCGCACTGTCTAAACAGATACGTGCCCAGCCGCCATCGCTGACATCAACCAGCTCATAGGTTGTGTCTTGAATAAAGAAGCCGCGGTGATCCCTAGTGCCAGGTAGCACAGAGAAGCGGTAGTTGCCGTCGTTTAGGGTGTTCATGGTGAATTCTTATGGGAGGATTTTATGGGCCAGGAAACAGCTTCCTGACTTCTCAAGTTTATATGAAGAGAATGTAAGGGAAGTGTATTTTTTGCGAATTAATTTTAATCTTTACCTTGAATTCCGAAATTGTTGCCTCGAATACGGTTGCAGAAATTTCTTCATCAACAAACGTGACAATTGTATTTTTAAGCAGTTTGCTGCGGCGCGAATTGCTATGGCGTGACTTGCTACGGCGCAATCATGCGCTCAGCCACCCGCAGCTTGGCCGAGCGGGCGCGAGGGTTTTGGCTGATTTCGTCATCGGCGGCAATCACGGGCTTTTTAGTGATGACTTTGAACTCTGGGGAGTCTTTCAAGCTGTGCTTCACCAGGCGATCTTCCAGGCTGTGGAAGCTAATGATCACGAGCCTGCCCTCAGGTGCTAGCCAGGTGGGGGCCACCTTTAGCAGGGTTTCAAGTACCTCTAGCTCGCGGTTCACCGCTATTCTCAGCGCCTGAAAGGTGCGAGTGGCGGGGTGAATGCGGCCATAGCGGTAGCTGCGGGGCACCGAGTACGAAATCGCCTCGGCCAGGTCGGTGGTGGTTTGCCAGGGGCGCTGGTCAACGATTT
>JBBSLR010000196.1:0-5983 GCA_038255045.1 Phormidesmidales cyanobacterium | reverse complement strand
CAAAACCGCAGCCGCGCCCGGCCAATAATATTTTGCTGGGGCAGCCCGCCCCAGACGTGGGAGTCATTGCTGTCGTTGCGGTTGTCGCCCATGACAAACACCTGGCCCGCTGGCACGGTGACGGGATCTAGGCTGTAGGCCAGAGGCTCTAAAATGTATGGCTCTGGCAGGGGGGTGCCATTGACTAAAACCTGGCCCTGGCTCACCTGCAGCGTTTGGCCGGGTTCGCCAATGACTCGTTTAATAAAGGCCTGGCGAGGTTCGTAGCCCAGCCGGGTGAGCTGGGGCGGCGGCGCAAACACCACAATGTCGCCCCGGTGGGGCGGCTGCCAGCGGTAGCTGATTTTTTCGACCAGCAGGCGATCGCCGATGTGCAGGGTCGGGTCCATGGAGTTGGAGGGAATGTAGCGGGGTTCGGCGATCAATACTCGCACCGTGAGGGCGATTACGAGGGCGATCGCCAACACCCGCAGGTTGCCCCCCTGCCCAGTCCAAAGCGATCGCCAGCGGCCCCAGGCCGACACCTGCTCAGGAGAAGCCGCCGCCTTTTCCTGAGAAGAGGTCTCCTTGACGGGCTGAGTTACGGGGGATGGGGGCGGTAGCTTAGGATCCATAGAGTTGCGAAGGACAAGAGCTGGGGCTGGGGTGAGGGTCACCACACCCTTCAACCTTACAGGGCCTAGGGGCTGGCGGGGCGCGTCAGGCAGTAGACCGTCCTAAAACCGCAATTCTAAAACCGGAATTCTAAAACCGCGCCCGTGTTTTCATTAAACTGCTCGTAGCTGGTGGTGGCCCGCACGGTAATTTGGTCGGTAATCCGGTAGCGCACGCTAAACACCGCCGGGGTCACATTGGTGAAAATTTTCTGCACCGACGCCGAGATCGTGGGCGAGAAGTTAAACCCGACCTCGCCACCAATGTCGAGGGCACCCCCCTGCTGACCTGGCGGTGAGGCTGAGAACAGCCGCAGCTCAGCGCGCTCTAGACCTGACCCGAGAATGTTTTGCAGGTTATTTAACAGCGCCGAACCAGCAAAGGCCAGCAGCCCCTGGAAGCTGTCGCCGCCGCCAGAGACGCTGCCCAGGGTCGACTCTAGGGCAGTCAAGAACCCACCGCTAATCAGGGCCACGATTTCGCCCTCCGAGCGGGGGGGCGTGCTCGACAGCTCAACGCCCTGGAGGTTGACCACCCGGCTGGCCCGGCCGTTGACGACAGCGCGAATGCGCACGGTTTGTACCCCCGCCTGGGTCAACCCCAACTGGTCAATTCTAGAGACGCTAATTTCGTTGCGGGGAAAGGGGGTCGCGGTGGATAGGGTATTGCCCGCCGAGGCGCTGTCGGGCACCGCCGCCGACAGGGTGGCCACCAGGTAGGGGTCGATGGTTTCGTCGAGGTCGCTAAACTCGGCGTAGTTTTCGTCGCCGGTAAGGCGAAAGTCGGTGGTCACCAGGCTAATGCGGCCATTGGGCAAATTGATCCGACCGTCGGGCTTGATGTTGGGGGCTGTACCCACCAGATCTAAGGTGCCTTCGGCCTGCACATCGACAATGCCCGGAATGGCCAGCCGCACATCGTTGGCTAGCACCAGCTGAAAATCTTCTAACACTGGGGGAATCGGGTCGAAGATGCTGGGCTCTCGGGTGGCGGCAAAGTTGGCTGGGGCATCGCCCCCGGCCTCGGCATCGGGCAGAGTGAGCAGCCCGTTGGAGAGTCTGACCTCGCCGTAGACCAGCGGCGGCAGTAAAAAGACGCTGCCGCCCACCACCACATTGCCATCCACCCGGCCTCGATAGGTGCCAGCGGGGCTGCGCAGGTCAAGGGCGATGTTGTCGAGGGTCAGCTCAAAGGGGTTGTCGCCCCGTTGAGGGCCATCGGCTGCAGCAGAAAGGGCGGCGCTGCCGTTGTCAAACAGCCCCGGTGCCAGGTCTTGCACCGAAGGCAGCAGCGTGAGATTGCCGCCCGCCACCACCTGACCGTTGCTAAAGTCGCCCTGGAGGTTTTGCACGTCGAGCACCAACCCGTTGGTGTAGAGCGAGTTAGAGGCACTGCCGCCAGAGCCTTCAACCACCTGAATGCGTCCCCGCAGATTGGTGAGCGGCTCGGGCAGACTGCGGGCGCTGATGGTGACGCCGTCTAAGTCAGCACTGCCCGTGACTCGGAGGGTGGTGAGGGCGTTTTGAATGGGCTGGTCGAGGGGCCAGCGACCATCCACGGCCAGATCGAGAGCGGCCTGGCCCGACTCCCAGGTAATGGCCTGGGTAAACAGGTTGATCAGGGCAAAGCCCTCGTCTCGCATGCGCAGCGCGATGGTGACATCGTCGGTCTCGGGCCGCTGATTGAGGCCCGGCAGCTGTAGGGGAATGCTGGCGACCAGCCGCAGCGGATCTTCGGCCTGGTCGTCAATGGCTACGCGGCTGATCAACCTCAACCGACCACTGTCGTAGCCAAAGTTAGCCGTGGCCAGGTCAATGGCATTGCGGTTGATGGTGGCTTCGTTGACCGCCAGCTGGCCGCGCACCTGGGGCTCTGCCAGACTACCGGAGAAAATCGCCCCGAGGTTGATCAACCCGTCGAAGTTGTCGGGCAGCCGCAGGGGCTGGCGCAGGGCCTGCACGGGCACATCGCTGACCTCTAGGCGCAGGGTGCGATCTACGGGGTCGTCGGGGTTAAAGCTCACCTCGCCGTTGAGGGTGGCCAGGGCGACCCCCTGCTGGGTGGTGGCCGAGAAACCGGAGAAATCTGACCTGAGGCTGATCGGTTCAACCCGCAGCACGCTGTCTTGGTAGCTGCCCTGGGCGATAAACTCGTCAATGCGGTAGGTGGCCCCGTTGTTGCCGTCGGGGTTGCCCCACACCCAGTCGGCCCCGGCCAGGTCAAAGGTGACGTTGAGGCCGTTAGGAATCTCGCCGCTGGCGGTGACGGTGCCCGAAATGCCGCCGACAAACTCGTCGAGGGGCGGCAGCGGGGCGGTTTCGGCCTGGGCCGCGAGCATGTCTTGCAGCTCCTGCACCTCGGCTAGGCGGCGCAGTTGGTCAAGCAGGCTGGCGTTGCGATCGCCCACCTGACTGACCTGCTCCAGCGAGGCCAGATCGGCGGGGGTAGCCGGGCGAAACCAATCGGGCGGCCGCAGCAGGTTGAGGCGAAAATCGGCCCGTTCAAAGATCAGCAGGGTCTGCAAAATCTCGTTGATTTGGCCATTGTCGACGGTCAGCTCGCCGTTGATCTGGGGGGCAGCGCCCAGGGTATAGGTGCCGCTGGCCAGGTAGCGACTGAGGCCCGAGGCCGACTCTAGCACCCCGCCCACCAGGCCCACGACGTTGTTGGCGTAGGTGACGGTGCCCCGCAGGCGGCTGTAGCGGGTGACTTGCATCGGCCGCTCGGGGGCGTTGGGGTTGTTGGGGTCGATGGCGGCGATCTCAGTTGCGCTGGGCAGGCTGAGGTAGCCCACGCCGGGGTCTTGCACGTCAAAGCTGGCTCGCAGGGTGGGCTGGCGCAGGTTGGCAACAATCTCGGCGGAGGTAATCAGGCCGCTGACGGTGCCAATGCCGTTGGCCCCCCCCTGGGGCAGCCGGAGGTTGTCAATGGGCAGATTTTCGACGGTGGCGTAGAGGTCGTCGCCCTGGGTGAAGCCCTGGGCCAGGGCCGCGCCACCGCGCACCTCAAACTCTAGGTTGCGATCGCCCTGGGCGGTGGCTACGTAGACGCGATCGCCCCCGCCGGTCAAATCGACCGCCAGCGCGCCCCCCTGGGCATAGGTGACCGGGCCGCTGAGGGGTGAGGCAAAGGCCAGATCGCCCGCGCTTAGCCCCACCAGTGAGGCATCGCCGCTGAGGGCCAGGGCACCGGGGCGACCCCGCAGCCGCCCCTGAAAGAAGGCATTGCCCGCCAGGGGCAGCACCGCTGGCACCGGCAGGGCGGCCAGACTATAGCCATTGACGTCGAGGTTGAGGTCGAGGTTGGCGATCGAGGGTGCCCCCGGCCCGCTGAGCCGGGGCGTGATCAGGCCGTTGGCCCGAATGCCGGCGGTGCTGGCCTGCTGCACCAGCACCGACTGTCCGTTCCAGGCTAGGTCGGCGGTCAGCGGTTCGCGCACCAGGGCCAGCTGGGGGGCGCGGCCCGCCGCCGTGGCCAGCCCGTCAGAGAGCGAGAGCTGGCCCTGACCCCTGACCCCGGCCAGGGTGAGGTTGTCGGTGGTGCCCGTCAAGCGAAAGCTGCCCGCAGCGGTGCCCTGGAGGTCGGGGGCAAAGGCGGCTAGCTGTAGGTCGCGGCCCTGCAGGTCGGCGTTCCACTGGCCCCCCGCCAGGTTGGCGCGGGTGAGCACGGTGCCCCCGGCCAGGGCGATCGCCCCATTGCCCTCACCCGCTATGCCCGCCAGCCCAGGGGTTTGCAGGTTGCCCGAGAGCTGAGCGACGCCGCTGACCACCCCGTCTACCCCAGCCCCCAGCTGGCTGAGCTGCACCCCTGCCGCCCGCAGGTCGGCATTCCACTGGCCGTTGGCGAGGGTGCCCTGGCCCGCCACGGTGCCCCCGGCCACCTGCACAAAGGTATCGGTAAAGCGCAGGGTGTTGCCCGCCAGGGCAATGTCGCCCCGAGCTGGGTAGGCCCCCGCCGGGGCGCGCCAGGCGGCGGTGCCGGAGAGCTGGTTGAGCGGACCATCGATATCGGCCTCAAAAAACACCGGCCCCAGAGCCACCTGGTCAGACAGCCCGTAGGCCTGACCAATGGCATCGGCGGGAATGCGATCGCCCGTCAGCGCCAGCGCCAGCCGCTGGGGCTGACCAAAGCTGAAGCTGCCGCTGCCGGTGAGCGTTCCCCCCGCCTGGGGCAGCGCCCGCAGGCGGTCAATCGCCAGGTTGCGGCCGCGCAGGGTGGTGTTGGCTTCAAGGTCAGCGAAAGCCACCCGATCCACCAAGACGGTGCCCTGAGAGCTAAAGTCGGCGGCAATCACTGGCCGCCCCAGGGGCCCAGTCATGGTGACATCGGCCACAAAGTTGCCCTCGGTTGACACCGGCAGCGCCACCTCAAACAGTTCAGTCATCTGGGCCAGGGTAAAGGGGTTGACCTGGCCGCTGAGGTCATAGCCCTCGTCTAGATCGAGGGTGCCGCCCGCCGCCGCCGTCAGCGCCCCCAGGCTAGCCGTCACCCCTTCAAACTCGATCACCCGGCCCCTAAAGCGCACATCGCCCTCAAGATTTTCAAGGGTCTCGGGCAGCCCTCGGGTGATCAGCGAACCGCCTTTGACCCGCGCGGTGCCGACCACTCGGGTGGGCATGCCCCGACCACTTTCAATGTCTACCTGGCCGCTGACTAGGCCCGTGGGAAACTGCACCGGCAGCGGCCTGGGCAAAAAGGAATCCACCAGGGGCATAAAGTCGGTGGCTCGGGCCTCGTGAGCCCGCAGGTTGATGTTGGCCCGCAGGCCAGGGCCAGGCACCGCCGTGGCATCGACACTGGTGCCAGCAGTAGCTTGGTCATCGGTAGACTCTGAGTCTGGGGGCAGCAGCACCGCCCCCTTTAGGTCGAGACGGCCCCCCTGCACAGAGCGGCCGCTCAGGGTCAAGTCGAGCTGCTGGGTCTCTAGGGGAGAATCGGGATCTTCGGGCACCTCAATCAGGGTGTCGCTGAACTGAAGCTGGCCTTGAAGATCGGCGATCGCCACCTTGATCGGCTCCAGACCGTCCTCCAGGTAGGGCACCATGGTGAGCTGCCCGTCTTTGACATAGATGGTGTCAACCCTGACGTCAACAAACGGATCGCGATCCCGATCGCGATCAGGCAGGTCGATATCTAGGTCAAACCACCGTCTGTCGGCGTCTTGCTCCAGATAGAGATCCCCTTGCTCCAGGGTCAGGCTGATCGGCAGTTCTCGTCGCCAGATATCAAGCAGCCTAAAGCGTACCTCTACCGCTGCTAGCGATAGCGTGTCTGGATCCGTCGGCGTGGGCGGAATCGTCGACGGCCCCAACCGCACCCCGGACAGCCT
>JBBSLR010000195.1:0-5986 GCA_038255045.1 Phormidesmidales cyanobacterium | reverse complement strand
TACCGGAGCCGAGCCGGTGCAACAGGTCACCCTGGCCCAGTTTGCGGCTGCCTTTGCCCCCAGCGGCTTTTGGCCCCAGGCCTTTTATCCCTGCTACGGCATGGCCGAAACCACCCTGCTGGTGACCGGCGAGGCGGTACAGGCTGAGCCTAAGCACCTGATTCTCAAGGCTACCGACCTGCAACAAAATCAGGTCACCTTAGTCGCTGCCGTCGCTGACGATGCGGCTCGCCCCATAGTCAGCTGTGGCCCTCCGGCCATCCCCAACCAGGTGTACATTGTTGACCCCGACAGCCATCGGCCCTGCCCCCCTAACGCCATCGGAGAAATCTGGGTGCGCTGGTCTCGCAGCATTGCCCAGGGCTACTGGCGGCGAGAGGCCGCTACCCAAGACGCCTTTCACGCTACCCTGGCCGATGGCGCTGAGGGTTCTTTTCTGCGGACTGGCGATCTGGGGTTTCTCCACGGCGATGACCTCTACGTTACCGGTCGCCTCAAGGATCTGATTATTATTCGGGGCCGTAATCACTATCCCCAGGATATTGAAGCCACCGTCGAGCAAGCCCATCGGGCCCTGCGCCAGGGGAGTGGGGCCGCCTTTTCCGTCGTGCGGGACGACAGCGAACAGCTGGTGATTGTCCATGAGCTTGAGCGCAGTGCCCTCCGCACCGCTGACCCCGAGGCCATTTTTGCCGCCCTGCGCCGCCGGGTGGCCGAGCACCACGACCTCCAGGTGGGGGCGATCGCCCTGCTTAAGCCCAACGCCCTGCCCAAAACCTCCAGCGGTAAGGTACAGCGCCATCTCTGCCGTTCGATGTTTTTAGCCGGGCAGTTTGACCTGGTGTATGGTTGGCCTGCGGCCGAGGCTAGCCCGGCCCTGGCGACCCCAGAGCCCTGGGCCGACGAAGGCGACGAGGCGATCGCCGCTGCAGCCCTGAACCAGTCCGAGGGAGACGCTAAGCCGCCCGCCGTGGCCCAGCCAGCCAGCCTGTCACCCCCGACCCTGACCAGCCCCGAGGCGATCGCCGACTGGATGCTGAGCTGGCTGGCCAACGCCCTGAACGTACCCAAGCACGCCCTAAATGTGCGCCAACCCCTGGCCGAGCACGGGCTCGACTCCCTGGCGGCGGTAGAGCTGGCGGCGGCCCTAGAATCGACCCTGGGGGTGCCCCTATCGCCCACCCTGGCCTACGAGTACCCCACCATCGAGGCGCTGTCGATGTATCTGGCCTCCGCCCAGGGCCCTACTGTCGTCACCGCTGCCCCGGTAGAGGCGGTCGACCAGAGAGAACTGGAGCAAATCGTCCGAGAATTAGAGCTGCTGCCCGATGCAGAGGTGCAAACCTTGCTGGGCAGACAGAGTCATTAATGGAGCATAGGAGTCAGCCTGTGGAGGATCTCGCAAGGCGAATTAGCAGCCTTTCCCCAGAAAAACGGCTGCTGTTGGAGCTACAGCTGCAGCGCAAACGCGGGCTACCAGAACCGATTGCCATTGTGGGGATGGCCTGTCGGTTGCCGGCGGCACCCAATCTGCAGGCTTACTGGCGGCTGTTAACCGAGGGGCAAGACGCCATTCGAGAGGTGCCCGCCGACCGCTGGAATGTTGACGCCTTCTACGACGCTGACCCCCAGGCCCCGGGCAAAACCTACTGCCGCTGGGGCGGCTTTTTAGACGGGGTCGATCAGTTCGACCCGGCATTTTTTGGCATTGCCCCCCGCGAAGCCCCCTACATTGACCCTCAGCAGCGGCTATTTTTAGAAAGCGTCTGGGAGGCTCTAGAGGATGCTGGAATTGTGCCTCAGACCCTGGGAGGGCAGCGGGTGGGAGTGTTTGCTGGAGCTTCAACCCTAGACTATGGTCAAATGCTGCTGCAGGGGCCAGAGGTGGTAGGCACCTATACCGCCACGGGCCTGGCTACGACCATGGTGGCTAACCGCGTGTCTTACCTGCTCAACCTGCAAGGCCCGAGCTTGACGGTGGATACGGCCTGCTCGTCGTCGCTGGTGGCGGTGCATCTGGCCTGCCAAAGTCTGTGGAATGGGGAAAGCAGCCTGGCTCTGGCCGGGGGCGTCAACCTGATGCTAACCCCCACCGTTACCGTGGGCTTTAGCAAATTGACGGCGCTGTCTCCTGAGGGGCGGTGCAAAACCTTCGATGCGGCGGCCAACGGCTTTGTGCGCTCAGAGGGGGTCGGCACCGTGGTGCTCAAACGCCTCAGCCAGGCCCTGACCGATGGCGATCGCATCTATGCCCTGCTCCGGGGCAGCGCCACCAATCAAGATGGCCGCACCAATGGCCTCACTGCTCCCAACCCCGCCGCCCAGGAGGCGGTGGTCAAGGCCGCCTATGAACAGGCGGGCATTCCCCTCAGCCAGGTGGACTACATTGAGGCCCACGGCACCGGCACGCTGCTGGGTGACCCCATCGAAGCCAAGGCCCTAGGGAACGTGTTTAGCCCTTTTCGGGAACTGGAGCAGCCGGTGCGGCTAGGCTCAGTGAAAAGCAATATTGGCCACACCGAGGCGGCGGCGGGCATCGCCAGTTTAATTAAGGTAGCCCTGTGCCTGAGGCACCGCACCCTGGTGCCCAACCTGCATTTTCACACCCCCAACTCCTACATTCCCTTTGACCAACTGCCCCTGCGGGTGCAGCAGCAGCGCGAACCCTGGGCCGAGGCCGAAAATATGGCGATTGCGGGGGTGAGCTCCTTTGGCTTTGGCGGCACCAACGCCCACGTGGCTCTCCAGGCCGCCCCGATTTTCACCCGCGACCCCGTGGTTGACCGGCCCCTGCATGTGTTTTGCCTGTCGGCGCGATCGCACCCCGCCCTGCAAACCTATGCTCAAACCATGGCCACGGCCCTCAGCCAAATGCCCGAGGCTAGCCTCGGCGACCTTTGCCACACCGTAAACGCTGGCCGTACCGCCTTTGACCACCGCTTGGCTCTTTTAGCCTCCGACCTCCCGACGCGAATCACCGCCCTCCAGCATCCTTCCCCCCTCCCCCCCTCCCCCCCTCCTCAACTGCCCTCCCCCGGCGTCGTATTCCTCTTTACCGGTCAAGGCTCCCAATACGTCGGCATGGGGCGACAGCTCTACGACACCCAGCCCGTGTTTAAGGCCACCATTGACCGCTGCGACGAACTGCTGCAACCCTACCTGGACCGGTCACTTCAGAGTCTTTTGTTTGGGCCAGACCACCTCAGGCCCGATTACCTTGGGCCCGATGGCCTTGGGCCCGATGGCCTTGGAGCAGACTCACCCACAGCCCCTCTGCACCAAACCGGCTATACCCAGCCCGCTCTGTTCGCCCTGGAGTATGCCCTGGCTCAGCTCTGGCTGTCGTGGGGCATTCGCCCAGCGGCGGTAATGGGGCACAGCGTAGGCGAATATGTGGCGGCCTGCGTAGCCGGGGTCTTTAGCCTAGAAGACGGGCTGCGGTTAATGGCCCTACGGGGGCGGCTGATGCAGACCCTGCCCGCCAACGGCGGCATGGTGGCGGTGTTTGCCGATGCCGACACCGTGGCAGCCGTGCTGCCCAGTACCCTATCCCTAGCTACCCTAAATGGGCCAGACAACACCGTCATTGCTGGCCCTCTGGCAGACCTAGAGGCCGTAGTCGACGACCTCCACAGCCAGGGCATTCGCACCAAACTCCTGCAGGTGTCCCACGCCTTTCATTCGGCGCTGATGGATCCGATTCTCAATGTGTTTGAGCAGAGCGCCCAGGGCATTAGCTTCCACGCCCCGACAATCCCCCTGGTCTCTAACCTGACGGGGGAATTTGTCGGCCCCGATCTGCCCATGGATGCCCGCTACTGGCGACGCCATGCCCGGCAGCCGGTGCGGTTTGCCGATGCGATCGCCACCCTGCACCAGGCTGGTCACACCCTGTTTTTAGAAGTTGGCCCCCATCCGGTGCTCAGCGCCATGGGCAAGCGCTGTGTGGCCCATAGTCACCACACCTGGCTGCCCTCCCTGCGCCGGGGGCAAGCCGAGTGGCACACCCTGCTCACCAGCCTGGGCCACCTTTACCAGCGAGGGCTCACCATTGATTGGGCCAGTTTTGATCGTCCCTACCAGCGCCAGTGGCTGACCCTGCCCACCTATCCCTTTCAGCGGCAGCGCTACTGGATTGACCTGGCCTTGCCCGATCACCCTGCGGCGGTGGCAATGGGCGATGACGCTGCCGGACAAGTCCTCAGTGCTGCCTATGGTATTACCTGGCAACCCCAGGCGATCGCCCCGGCCCCAGCTGTCGCGGGCGACCCCTGGCTGATCTGGGGGGCCAGCGATGCCCTTTGGGGCAGCCTGAGCCAGACCTTGCAAACGCATGGGATTGGGGCCATTCGGGTTTCGGCGGGCGATCGCTTTGCGCCCCTTCAGCCCGACCACTACCAGGTACCGCTAGCCCAGGATCGGCCCTTCGAGGCGCTGATGGCAGCTTTCAAGGCCCAGCCAGTGGCCCACATATTAGTGCTAGCCCCCGAGGCTACCGACGGTGAGCCAGAGTCTCAGGCCATGACCGAGCCGATCCTCCAATGGGTGAAGCAACTGGCCCGTCAGCCCGACCAGGCCAAACTCTGGCCCCAACTCTGGTTAATCACCCAAGGTGCCCAATCTGTAGAGGCCTCAGACGCCATTACGTCGCCCCAGCAGGCTGTACTCTGGGGGCTGGGTCGCACCCTGCGCCTAGAGCATCCCGAATTTTGGGGCGGCCTGGTGGATTTGCCTAGGGAAGCTGTCGATGCCGCAGAGGACATGGCTCCCTGGCTAGATTCCCTGGTGGCCCAGGTGACCAACTCCCAGGGAGAAGATGAAGTGGCTCTCCGCCAGCACCAGCGCTGGGTGCCCCGCCTACAGACCCTGGATTTCGCAGTCGATGCCACCCCGGATTTTAGGACGCTATCTCTCCAGGCGGAGGCCACCTATTTAATTACCGGAGGCACTGGCGCTCTGGGCCAGCAATTGGCTGGCTGGCTGGTGGAGCAGGGGGCTCGCCACCTGGTGCTGACAGGTCGCCGGGGCACCAGCGCCGAGCTGGAGAAAACCCTGGCTCCTCTACGTCAGGCCGGGGCTACGGTGTGGGTCGAGGCGGTGGCTGGGGGCGATCGCGCCGCCCTGGCGGCCCTGCTCGATCGCCTGCAGCAGCAGTTGCCGCCGCTGCGGGGGGTGTTCCACGCGGCGGGCGTTTTGGCCGATGGCTTGGTGGCCAACCAGTCGGTTGAGCAGTTCCACCAGGTTATGCCCGCCAAACTCCAGGGGGCTTGGCACCTGCACCAGCTCACCGAAGGGCTGCCCCTGGACTACTTTGTGCTGTTTTCGTCGATTACCTCGGTGTTGGGTTCCCCCGGCCAGGGCAACTACGGGGCCGTCAACGCCGGACTAGATGCGCTGGCCCAGTACCGTCGCCAGCGGGGGCTACCGGCCCTCAGCATTAACTGGGGCCCCTGGCAGGGGGCGGGGATGGCCGCCCAACCGAGTGCCAAGGCTCTAGCCCAGCGGGGTATGCCCGCCTTGGCCGCGGCCGAGGGATTGCGGTGGCTGGGGCGACTGTTAGCGGCCAAGACACCCGCAACCGTAGCGATCGCCCACCTAGACTGGCCCCGCCTGCTCCGCTATCTGCCCATTGATCGCCCCCCCGCCATCGTCTCGGCCTTTCTTACAGAGGCAATCACAGCCTCGGCCAGGGCGGGTGAGGCCGCTGGCCTAGTTGCCAAAGCTAAGGCGATCGCGCCACCCCTACAGCAGCTTTTGGCCCAGCCTGAGGCCCAGCGAATCGCCACCGTGGAATCCTATTTGCAGACTCAAGTGGCAACGGTGATGGGGCTATCTGAGCAAGTACCGCTGGATGCACCCCTGATGGAGTTAGGCATCGACTCGCTGATGACCGTAGAACTGCTGGCCCTGTGCAAGCAAGACCTCGATTTGGTGCTCTACCCCCGGGAGGTGCTAGCCCATCCCACGGTGGCGGCGCTGTCGGCCT
>JBBSLR010000194.1:0-5991 GCA_038255045.1 Phormidesmidales cyanobacterium | reverse complement strand
TCGGCCCCGGTGACAAAACCGGTCTCGACCAGCACCGAGGGCATGGTGGTGTAGCGCAGCACGTAGAAGCGGGCCTGGCGAACGCCGCGATCGCGCATACTGACATTTCGCAACACGGCGCTATGGATGCTGCGGGCCAGCCGCTCGCCGCTGGAGAAGTAGTAGGTCTCTAGCCCATTTACCTCAGGGCGATCCATGCTGATGGCGTTGGCGTGAATGCTGACAAACAGGTTGGCCCCGGCGCGGTTGGCATACTGGGCGCGGGCGTCGAGATCGACAAAGACATCGTTGCTGCGGGTCATCAATACCGTAATGCCCGCCGCCTGGAGCTGCTGCTGCACCCGGTTCGATATCGTGGTGTTGATCTGCTTTTCTTGCAGGCCGCCGATGCCGACGGCACCGGGGTCGCGGCCGCCGTGGCCGGGGTCGATCACCACCACCATCGCCCCCTGGGGAATGGGGGGCAGGGGTGGGGTAGAGGCCACCGCCGGGGCTGAGGCGCTGAGGATTTTGGCGGGCAGGTTAGCGGCGACGAGGGAGCGGTAGACCTCATCGGCCCGCTGCTGATCACGAAACAAACCGACCTGCACCACCGCCTGGCCATCTACCGTAGTGCGAAAGGCTTCGGGTTCGACATTGCGCACCTGTTGCAGGGTGTCGCCACTGGTAATGGGCACCACGACGCGGAAGTGGTTGCCGCTGGCAGCAGGGCCGCTGGGGGGCAGTGACGGGGTTGCCACGGGGGGAGTAGTGGGCCGAGCCGGGGGGGGCGTGGCGGGCGTTTGCCCCAGGGCAGGAGTGGAGCCTGAGGCCAGGGCCACCGCCATCGGGGCATCGTGGGTGAGGTAGATGTGGCCCACAGGCTGGCCGTTGTAGGTGCGGCGGGCCATCTGCCAGCCGGGGTGGAGCTGAATTCTTAAAAAGCCGTCGGCGCGGCCATTGGTGCGGCCAATTTCGATGGGTGGGGCGCTGCGATCGCGCGTTGGCCGAGCAAACAGCACCAGGTCATTTTGCCGAGTCGAGATCTCTAGGCGGTAGTGAACGCCGAGATCTTGGCCGTTGACCCGCACCGAGTAGCCGTTGCTGTCGGTCTTGCGATCGCAGGCCCCGGTAAAGTCAAAATTGAGCAGCAGCGGGTCCACCACCACTGGCCCGCCGCCCTGCCCCTGCTCTTGCCAGCACTGCCGTTGGTTGGGTATTTGCTCCAAAATCATCAGATTGTGGAGAGCGCCGTCGCGCACTGGGGTGGCGATCGCCACCGTGAGATTGGGGTCAATGGGCTGCTGCCCAAACTGCTGGGCGCGGGCCATGGGAGCCGCAGCTAGCCCCGCCAGCACAACGGCAGCAGTGGTGATCAAGGTACTCAGCGGGCGAGAGAGCAAAGCCATAGGATATTGAAGCGGCGGTGTGAGGAGTGGGGTGGGGTCTAGCGCTGGCAAGACACCCAATGCTACCCACGATTGTGGTGATCGCAAGCATCACCGGGCAATTAACGTGTCGCAGTTTACCAATTGTCCCTACCTAAAACAAAACCGGCCCAGGAATGCTGGGCCGGTGCAGGCGGTGAGATTGCTCGCCCGAGGGACGGTTAGGCCTGCTCTCGATCTAGCTCTCGGAAGGTTTGGTAGGCCCGCTCGGGGTGATAGATGTGACAGCGCCCGGTGATTGTCCGCATTAGGTCTAAAGAAAACTTGGTTTCTTTCATCAGCGGTGCCCAGTTTTCCTTCAGCACCGCGTAGGCAGGCCGCAGGTGGTAGGACGGAATCCCCACTGAGACATGGTGGGGAACATGGACGTTGATGTCGTGGCACAGCACCTCGATCCACTTGGGGTAGTCGCAGTGGAGGGTGCCGGAGAGCTGTGACTCAACCTCGTTCCAGCTGTCGCCGTAGCGAAACTGAATCTCAGGGATGGTGTGGTGCACCAGGGTAAAGGTGCTCATCCAAAAGTGGTACCCCAGCCAGGGCATTAGCCAAAACTTGACCACGCCCCAGGGGCCAGTGAAGTAGAGCAGGGTGGGGAAGAACACCGCCGAGAAAAGCACCACAGCGGCGATGGAGCGCTTGACCTTGGCGCGATCGCGGGGTTCAAAATTGCGCAGATCAAAGTGCAGCGCCCCCCAGTGGGCCACCGACGCCAGCCACCACAGCCAGCGCCGCATGTGACGATAAATCTCCTGCAAAAAGAGCCCAGCGCCAGCAAATTCTTCTTGGCTCCAGGGCGCCCAGGCGTTGTCTATCTCCATATTGTTGGTGTGGCGGTGGTGAATGTCGTGGAGCAGCCGCCAGCTGTGGAAGGGGTAGATCAGCGGCAAAAACATGATGTGCCCCAGCCAGTTATTCACCCAGCGGCGGTTGGCGAAGGAGCGGTGGCCGCAGTCGTGACCCACCACAAAGAAGCCGGTCAGGGCGGTGCCGGTTACAAACCAGGCGACTGGCAGCAAGAACCAGGGCGAAAATGCGATCGCCACATATCCCAAAATGACGGCCCCCACGCTCAGAGCAACCGCCGACCAGGCTTTGCGGGGATCTTTTTGAAAATAGGCTTTAGGAATAGTTTGAATCACCTGCTTTAGGGTCAGGTCGCTGTAGGGATTCCCCTCCGCAGTTCTGGCGGAAGGCTCAAATATTGCAGTCAAGGCATAGTCTCCACGAACGTCAAAGTGCGCAAATCAAAGCTGGACTATTTTGCCCAAAAAAAATCTGTTCACCCCGGAGGGAGTTGAACAGAGCCTAAGCTTGATTGCAACATCGAGATATCAACGAGCCGAACTAAATCAATAACTCTGATAACCGCCGCAAACAGCTTACTGGGGCAAAGATTAGCCCATGAAAATGCTTATTGTTCCTTAACATTTATAACATGCTAAAGATAACCTGCCACGGCTGCTCTCTGCCTAAGGATAGGTGTATAAACTTAAGCCAAGTCCAGAAGTGGTGTTCTACCTAAAGGAAAAGTACTTGCGCCAGCCCCTATCTGTCAGCAAGCCCAGCGCGACTGCTCCTAGCGGCGAGATTCTGAGCGACGGCGGCGGGTAAACCCAAGCCAGGCCAGCGCCCCACCAATAGACACCGCCAGCGGCATCATTGCCGTTGCGGCCCGGTAATGTACATCTTCAGTGGAGTCGAGGCTAATGCCGTCGTAGACAATGCCCTTGTCGCCCACGGGCACCGTCCAGTAGTCGGCGTGGCTGAGGTTGTCAGCGTCTTCAATGGCAACTTCCCAATCGCCTGGGATAGACTCATCGGGCAAAAACGAGAACCGACCCTCGCCGTCGGTGGTGGTCGTCATCCAGGCTTGATCGGGGTTGTTGGGGGCATAGATAGTCACCGCTGCCCCGGCGAAGGGCTCCCCAGAGCTAAATAGTGACTGAAACTCTAGCTGGTTATCGAGGGTGTAAAAGGTCTCAACCTGGTGCGCCCCCGCCTGGGCCGGAAACCCCACTAGAGCAAAACACATCACCAGAGCAACAAGCAACCGTTTCATAGGGCAGCAATCCGTAATTTGTGTGGCCCTATATTGTAGCGAGAGTTATGGGTAGCGGCAGCCACCCTAGGATGGGCAAAGTTTGCGTGCCTATCGCGTGCATCTACGCCGCGAACTATTTGAGCGCGGGCTACGTGGATCGCCTGTCCAATGCTTCAGCCTACTGGCTCAAAGAGGTCAACGCCGCCGAGGCCTGTCCGTAGGAGAGAGCAGCGGCACCTATCGTTTTGACTGTAGCTAATCTGGCAAACCGGCGATCGCCCCTGCAAACAGGCGATCGCCCCCACTACGCCCTATTCGTAGTAGCGCTTCTCTAGCCACAGCCGCACGTCTTGCTCTGAGGAGAACTGGCGGGTGCGGTTGGTGATGGGGTCGTGGGCAAACCAGGTGAGTTGGCCCTGGCGGGTGCGCTGCCAAACGCGTGGTTCAGTTTGTCCGGTAAAAAATCTCATGGCTCTATCTCCTAACTGTTTGAGGGTTGGGGCCAGGGTTTTGCCGCCCTGGGCAGGCTGTACCAGGGCTTCTAAGCGCTGGCGCTGCCGATGCAGGTCGTAGCTTTGGTCGCGAGTTGTGGTCATTAGGTGTGATTCCCGTGACTAAGGTGATTCCCTAGGGCGCGGCGGGCAGCAGACTCTATCAGCGCCTGTTGCCAGGGGCTGACCCGTGATGAAACCAATCAAAAGGGCTAGAGTGCTGAGGCCAGGTGCTGGCCCATAACCATCGACAACTACCCTAAGAGGGTTCCAGCTCAATACCTGTCTGGGGTTTTGCTGCTCCAGGCCCAGCGGGCCAAGTTCGCACCCTGAAAGGGACTCTCTTAGATGAACATTCAAGAAATGAACATTCGGAGAGGCTGCTATTGCCGATGTCATCACTGTATCTGCGGCAACTGTTTGTAACAAAGCATGACGTGAATGGGTTCTATGCAAAAAATCGATAGGCCAGCCCCCGCCCCACCCGCTAGCCTAGAGTGAGCGTTTAGGGGCTGTGGAGCAACCATGAACCTGAGCAAAATCAAGCTTTCTCAGCTGCGGGCCTTGGTGGCGATTGCCGACACCGGCAACTTCAGCGAAGCGGCCCTCAAGCTCGATGTCACCCAGTCCACCATTAGCCACGCGATCGCCACCCTAGAAGACGAGCTGGGCATCACTCTGCTGCAGCGAGGTCGCCACGGGGCAAGACTGACCCCAGTGGGCGATCGCATCACCGCCCACGCCCGCCACCTGCTGGGGCTGCTCGACACCATTGGCAGCGAGGCCAACCAGGCGCGGGGGGTGCAGGGCGGCAGCCTGCGGATTGCAACGTTTCGCAGCGTGGCGACCCATGTATTGCCGGAGGCGATCGCCCGCCTGCACCGCCGCTACCCCACTATTGCCATCAGCGTGCTAGAGATGGATGAAGTACACCAGCTCAAGCAGGCGCTGCTTAAAGGCGAAGCCGATTTATGCGTCGCCGAAGTTATCGACGGCAGTGATGTCGAAGGCCTGCACATCTTCGACGACGACTACGTGGCCCTGCTGCCCCCCGGCTATCGCCTCAAAACCGACGCCCTCACCATGGCCGATCTGAGCCAAGCCCCGATCATTGGCTCTAGCCACAGCAGCTGCGGCCTCCGCATTCGCACCGTGCTCGGTGCCCAAGACCAGCCCCTAGAGATTGCCTACTGCATTCGCCACGACTCGTCCATGGTGGCGATGGTGCAAAAGGGCCTGGGCATTGCCATTTTGCCCCGCCTGGCCGCCGAGCCAGTGCCGCCCGACGTGCAGATCTGCTCATTGCCCTTCCCGATCTCGCGCCCCATCGGGGCCACGATTCTCAAAGAGGCCCTGCACACCCCCGCCCTCTACGCCTTTTTAGACGCTCTGCGCGAGGTGGGCGAATTTAGCCGCGCCAAAGCCGTTTAGAGCCGCTGAGAAATGCAGGTAAAATGCGGGGCATCTCTACCGGTTGCCCACCCATGCGCCACCTTTACTTTCTTGTGCCAGGTACCGGCAAGCGCTACCACTGCGGCGGGCTGTTTGCCGAACTCAAGACCCTCAAGCTGGCCCAGCAGGTCGGCTCCGCCGAGGTGGTCACCTACGACCAGCGCGAGCCAGACACGCTCTTTCTCGATGACCTGCTCCAGCGGCCTAACCTAGACAACAGCATTTTTGTGATCAGCTGGGGCTTCCACATTCCCCGGCTGGTGAAGCGGCTGCGGGGCTACCCGGTGGTGTACCACGCCCACAGCAGCGGCTACGGGTTTAGCCTGCCAGGGGATATTCCGATCATTACCGTCAGCCGCAACTCCCTGGGCTACTGGGGGCAAAAACGCCCCAGCGGGTTGATTTTTTACCTGCCCAATCACATTTCGCCGGAGTTCACCAACCAGCAGCAGCCCAGGGATATCGACGTGCTGGTGCAAACGCGCAAGTCATCGGACTATCTGCTGAAACAGCTGGTGCCAGCGCTAGCACCCCGCTGCAACGTAGTGACGCTGACCGGGTTTGTCGATGATTTATCAAT
>JBBSLR010000193.1:0-6010 GCA_038255045.1 Phormidesmidales cyanobacterium | reverse complement strand
GAGGCGCTGCTGGTCGATAACCTGTTCAGCTTTCTCACCACCCTAGGCACCTTTATTTTCCTCGGGGTGGCGGGTACGCTGCTGTACTCAGTGCTGTTTCAGCGGGCCGACAAGTACGACGAAGGCGACGGCCCCCCGATCGAGGGCAACCTGACGCTAGAGATCGTCTGGACGGCGGTTCCCCTGGTGCTGGTGGTGTGGATTGCGGGCTACAGCTACCAGATCTACGACGAGATGGGTATCTTGGGGCCGATGGAGCACATGCACCGGGGGGCGGCGATCGCTGCCCCCCTCCCTGCCCTGGCCGAGGAAACTAAGCCCATCGAAGTCCATGCCCGCCAGTGGGTGTGGGAGTTTTACTACCCCGACGCCGAGGTCACCAGCACCGAGCTGCACCTGCCCAACAACACCCGCGCCCGGCTGCTGCTCAGCTCTGAAGATGTGCTCCACGGCTTCTTTGTGCCCGCTTTTCGGGTCAAGCAGGACGTGATTCCGGGGCGCAGCATTGACTTTGAGTTCACCCCCATTCGCGAGGGCACCTACCGCCTGCGCGACTCCCAGTACAGCGGCACCTACTTCGCCGCCATGCAGGCCAATGTGGTGGTGGAGTCACCGGAAGATTATCAGCAGTGGCTAGCTGCTGCTGCCAGCCAGTCACCCCAGCCCGGCCTCAACCCCTCCTACGCCGAGTACCAGGTTAAGGTCGAAAACCGCGACAATCGCCCGGGCTGGAAGACCGTTACTCCGGCTCCGGCCCCGCTGGTCAACTTCCCTGGCTCCCCCGAGCTGCCTGTCCCCAGACCCTAGCAGCTGTAGGTTGGGTGAAACAGAGTGGAACCCAACAAACCTTCCCATCGTTGGGTTCCGCTGGCGCTCCACCCAACCTACGCATCTTCCTCAATCCCCCTCACTTCCCCTTCCCACTGCTCCTCCCTTCCCCATGACTGATCTCACCCTCGAAACTGCCCCCAAGCGAGAACAGCCCGTTCCCGGCGAACCGGAAAACTGGCGGCGGTTCTTTAGCTTCAGCACCGACCACAAAGTTATCGGCATTCAGTACATCGTCACCGCCTTTGTGTTCTTTCTGATCGGCGGCTTTTTGGCCATGGTGATGCGCGGCGAGCTGATCACCCCCGAGGCCGACCTGGTTGATCGCACCGTGTACAACGCCCTGTTCACCATGCACGGCACGATCATGCTGTTCATGTGGACCTTTCCGGTGCTCAACGGCCTGTCCAACTACCTGGTGCCCCTGCAAATCGGCGCGCGGGATATGGCCTTTCCCCGACTCAACGCGGTGGCCTTTTGGATGGTGCCGGTGTTTGGCATCATTCTCATGACCAGCTTTTTGGTGCCCGGCGGCCCGGCTAGCTCGGGCTGGTGGTCATACCCGCCGGTGAGTCTGCAAAACCCCGTCGGCAATTTGGTCAACGGCCAGTTTTTATGGCTGTTGGCGGTGGCCCTCTCCGGTGTTTCTTCCATTTTGGGGGGGGTGAATATTGTCACCACCATCATCCGCATGCGGGCGCCGGGCATGACTTTTTTTAAGATGCCTGCCTTTTGCTGGACGGTGATGGCAGCCCAGATGATTCAGCTGTTTGGCCTGCCTGCCCTGACGGCGGGGGCGGTGATGTTGCTGTTTGACCTGAGCGTGGGCACCAGCTTTTTTGACCCGGCCACCGGGGGCGACCCGGTGCTGTATCAGCACTTTTTCTGGTTTTACTCCCACCCGGCGGTGTACGTGATTATTTTGCCGGTGTTTGGGGTGTTTTCGGAGCTGTTTCCGGTCTATGCCCGCAAGCCGCTGTTTGGCTACAAGTTTGTGGTGGTGTCATCGTTTGTGATCACAGCGCTAAGTGCGGTGGTGTGGGTGCACCATATGTTTGCCAGCGGCACCCCCGGCTGGATGCGGATGCTGTTTATGGCCACCAGCATGACGATCTCGGTGCCCACGGGGGTGAAGATTTTTGCCTGGGTGGCCACCATCTGGGGCGGTAAACTGCGGCTGAATACGCCGATGCTGTTTGCCCTGGGTGGGCTGGTCAACTTTTTGTTTGCGGGCATTACCGGCATTATGCTGGCAGCGGTGCCCTTTGATATTCACGTCAACAACACCTACTTTGTGGTGGGCCACTTTCACTACGTGATCTATGGCGCGGCGGTGATGGGCATCTACGCCGCGATCTACCACTGGTTTCCGAAAATGACCGGGCGCATGTATTACGAGGGGCTGGGCAAGCTACACTTTGTCCTCACCTTTATTGGCGTCAACCTCAACTTTTTGCCCATGCACTTTGCTGGGCTGATGGGCATGCCCCGGCGGGTGGCCTCCTACGACCCCGAGTTTGCCTATTGGAATGTGTTGGCCAGTCTGGGAGGCTTTTTGCTGGGGGTTTCGACCCTGCCCTTTTTGCTCAACATCATCAGCTCTTGGATTCAGGGAGAAAAGGCCCCGGCAAACCCCTGGCGGGCGATCGGTCTGGAGTGGCTGGTGGCCTCGCCGCCCCCCCACGAAAATTTTGCTGAGATCCCGATTGTGGTGTCTGAACCCTACGGCTACGGCAAAAATGAACCTTTGATCGCCCAGCAAATGGCGTCTATGGAGTCGGCCAATGAGCTCAATTGACCTCGACCAAACCCTCAACACGGCGGCGACCGTCCCCGCCGCTGAGCACCACGAGGAAGGCGAACACCGGATGTTTGGCTTCATCATCTTTCTGATCTCAGAAAGCGTGATCTTCCTCAGCTTTTTTGTCGGCTACATTGTCTACAAAACCAGCGCCACCGACTGGCTCCCCGCCGGAGTCGAGGGGCTGGAGGTGCGCGAGCCGTTTATCAACACCATTGTGCTGGTGTCGAGCAGCTTTGTGATTTACTTCGCCGAGCGCTTTTTGCACAAAGAAAACCTCTGGGGCTTTCGTGCCTTTTGGCTGCTGACCATGGCTATGGGCAGCTTCTTTCTCTACGGCCAGGCGGTGGAGTGGCAGGGGCTAGAGTTTGGCTTTACCGATGGCCTGTTTGGCGGCACGTTTTATCTGCTGACCGGCTTCCACGGGCTGCATGTGCTGACGGGGGTGCTGATGCAGGGGGTGATGCTGGGGCGATCGTTTATTCCGGGCAACTACGACGACGGCGAGGTCGGGGTGGCGGCGACCTCGCTCTTCTGGCACTTTGTGGATGTGATCTGGATTATTCTGTTCATATTGATTTACGTTTGGCAGTAGGGACTACCGGTCAGATCCCAGGGTTCTCCTATGCTGTCTCAGACTGCCCACACCCTGCCCAAAGCACCCTGGGATCTGCCTAAGTCATCGTGTCGTAGGGTGGGCACTGCCCACCATTGGGGAAGAATTTTTCAGCAATCAACTAAGTAGTCCAATATTTTGATGTTCCTATGAGCACTCAAGTCACTATTACATTGCCCGATGAGGTGTACCAAAGGGCAGAGCGCTTTGCCCATCTGGCCAATCGGGATGTGGCGAGTGTTTTAGCAGACTCAATTTTGCTTTCTATTCCATCTGTGCGGGTAGAGGCGCTTATGCTCGCCCCTCTTTCATCCTTGGGAGATGAGGAGGTCGTGGCCTTGACCGAATTGCAGATGGAGCCTGACCAAGATCAACGGCTTAGCTTACTACTTGATCGCCAACAGGAAGGAGTTTTGAACGATTCTGAACAGCTAGAGCTACAAACTCTAATGCAGACCTATCAAGAGGGGTTGCTGCGGAAAGCAACAGCCTTAGGTGAGGCTGTTAAGCGTGGATTGATTGAGCCGTTAAGCGAGTGAGCCAAATTAATTTGGCAATTCGAGATCGGGTTAGATCCGATGCCAATAATCAATGCGGATATTGTCTTAGCCAGCAAAAGTATGTTTTGGGTGTTTTAGAAATTGAGCATATTATTCCTAAGGCTGCGGGTGGTTCCAATGACGAAGAAAATTTATGGCTGGCTTGCCGCTTGTGCAACTCCTACAAAGGTATTCAAACTAATGCCAAAGATCCCATTACCCGTCGTACAGTAAATCTTTTTAACCCACGCTTGCAAAACTGGAATCAGCATTTTAGATGGACTAACGGTGGCATTTTGATTGAAGGAAAAACTGACATAGGACGTACCACTGTTGTAGCATTACAACTCAATAATTCCTACGCCGTTACAGTCAGACAAGCCTGGGTCTCTGCGGGATGGCACCCACCCGATACATTTTTCACCTGAACCATAGGGGAACATTATGATTATCGACGACCAGCACTACGACGTGATCATTGTCGGCACTGGGGCGGGGGGTGGCACGCTGGCCCGCAAGCTAGCCCCGTCGGGCAAGCGGATTTTGCTGCTGGAGCGGGGCGACGCCATGCCCCTCGACGAGCAAAACATCAGCGATGTGGATATTTTTCAGAAGCAGCGCTACCACGCGCCGGAGCAGTGGTACGACGGTGATGGCGAGCCGTTTACGCCGCAGATGAAATATGCGATCGGCGGCAACACCAAGATCTACGGGGCTGCCCTGCAGCGCATGCGGGAACGAGATTTTGAAACGGTGAACCACCAGGACGGCACTTCGCCCGAGTGGTGCCTGAAGTATGGCGACTTTGAGCCTTACTACACCGAGGCCGAGGCGATGTATCAGGTGCATGGCCAAAGCGGGGCAGACCCTACGGAACCCCCGCGCAGTGGCGCTTACCCCTACCCGGCTGTGGCCCACGACCCGACGATTCAACCGGTGGTGGAGGGGATTGAGAAGCAGGGCTGTCACCCGTACCCGCTGCCCATGTCGCTGTCGCTGCGGGAGGATGACCCCACGGGAGACGCGGAGGTGTTTGGGGTGGCTCCGGCACTGGATTTTGGCAATGTTACCCTCAAGACCTCGGCTAAGGTGACGGGCATTCTCACCAACCCGTTGGGGACAGCGGCGCGGGCGGTGCAGGCGGAGGTCAACGGCCAGGCTTATTTATTTATGGCCGACATCATTGTGCTGGCCTGTGGGGCGATCAACTCGGCGGTGCTGCTGCTGCAGTCGGCCAACGAGAAGCACCTCAACGGGTTGGCCAACAGCTCTGACCAGGTGGGCCGCAACCTGATGAAGATTCAGCTCAGCTCCATTGTTGAGGTGACGGCCCAGCCTAACTCGGGTAAGTTTCCGCGATCGGTGGGGGTGAATGATTTTTACTGGGGCAGCGACAAGTTTGACTACCCCATGGGCCACATTCAAAACATGGGCGGGGTGCTGCAAGACGCGATTTTTGCAGAGTCGCCGCCGGTGCTCTCGCTGATTACCAAGTTTATGCCCAACTTTGGCCTGAAGCAGTTGGCGACGCGGTCAATTCCCTGGTGGGCGATGACCGAGGTGCTGCCCGACCCCAAGAACCGGGTGGAGATTAAAGACGGCAAGCTCTACGTCCACTTTGCGGTCAACAACGCCGAGGCCCACGATCGCCTGGTGTACCGCTGGCTCGATGTGCTCAAGGCAGTAGAGAAAGAGAGCAGCTTGTTTTCGCGATCGGGCATGCACCCGCGCGGCGAAGTGCCGCTGTCGGTGATGGCCAACCAGTGCGGCACCTGCCGCATGGGCACTGACCCGACCACCTCGGTGGTAGATATTAACTGCCGCGCCCACGAGTTGGATAACCTCTACGTGGTCGATAGCAGCTTCTTCCCCTCTAGCTCTAGCGTGGGGCCAGCGCTGACGGTGATGGCTAACGCCTTGCGGGTGGGCGAGCACTTGCTAGGGCGGATGGGATAGGCCGTTTATCCATAGTCCCCTTATTAGTGGTGCAGAAAATTAGTGGTGCAGAAAAGCAGTGGTGCAGAAAAGTCCTGAAAGGATTGCTGTGCAAAGAGTCTCAAATAAGACAGGGTGGCTAGGGCGGGGCCTTTCATGAGAGGCTTGAATTCCCCAACTCAAGGCCAACATCATGGAAACACCCCTCATCAGTTGAGCGCGCGCCAGGTGGCGGGGCCAACGATGCCGTCTACGGTGAGGTCGTTGGCGGTTTGGGCCTGGCGCACGGCG
>JBBSLR010000192.1:0-6022 GCA_038255045.1 Phormidesmidales cyanobacterium | reverse complement strand
TTTAGGCGATCGCTGATCGCCGACTAAATTAGCTCAGCAAGTTCATCTTGGTTAACGAGGGCAGCTTGGTTGAATGTCACTGAATTAAGGCTGGTGGGCAGTGCCCACCCTACGGCAGATCAAGCCTTCTGGCGATCTGCGAGGGTTAATTTCAGCTTATTTCAGTGACATTCCAGCTTGGTTAACTAGGGTAAATACCGCCTTGTGAATCGAGTGGGATTGTGGTAACATGCGGCCAAAGATACTCTAGCTCTGCCGTTCCTTTGCCTGTCTCATCTAGGCCCAAGGTTTGCCGCAGACCTAAGCCATCTCCACAGCCAGTCCTACATGTGCTCTTTTGATCACGGGCGGAATGCCTCTTCGACAGGTTCCTAGCTACTAGACCTGCGTTTTCCGAACCCACCAAGCGGAGCCCTCCCTGTGGTCGTGCAAAATAATTTCGCCCCTAACCTCACGCCTCTGCCCTGCGCTGCCCGCCCTCAGCAGCCCCTAGTGCTAGTCGTTGATGACGATGATGACAGCCTGACGCTGATGGCCTACATTTTAGAGCAGCTGTCTTGCGACACTTGCTTTGTAGCCGATGGCATAGCCGCGCTAACCGCTGCGATGCAGCGGACTCCTCACCTAATTTTGTCTGACATTCATTTGCCCTACATCGATGGGTACAGCCTGATTCAGCAGCTGCGCGCCAGTGAGATCACAAAACATATTCCCGTAGTGGCGGTGACGGCCTTAGCGGGTCTCGATGATCGGCACAAAATTTTGGCCGCTGGGTTCAATGACTACGTCAGCAAACCCTTTTTGATTGAGCAGCTAGAGCGCCTTGTGCAGAGCTTTATTAGTTTACCTTTGACGTTAGCCTAGTGCAGCGCCAAAATTAAGAATCAGGGTTCGCGTAGGTTGGGTGAAACGAAGTGTTCGCGCAGCGTCTCCAGAGGAGAAACCCCAACAGCAGCAAGCTTTGTTGGGTTCCGCTAGCGCTTCCCCCAACCTACAAGTTGAGGCTTGACAGACCATTAGGCTGGGGGGCACTGATTTCAGGCAACTTCTGGAAAATAGTTTCCCAATGGGGCAGTGCCCACCCTACAACCGCTATAGTCGCTGGATTGAAGCAGTAGCTTCTTTCTTGGCAATCTCCTAAGGTTAGTATTCTCTGGCTGGCGATCGCAGACTGGCGCTCTAGGTGTCTTTAGCCGCTGGGCGCACCTCTGGCGGCTCAGAAAGAATGATTACGACACTGGTGCGCCCTGTGGACAGGGTGGCGTCAGTTAAAATATCGACCACCTGGCGCTCTAGGGTGCCCTCTACCAGCTCCACGATCTGGGGCCGCAGGGCCATGGAGAGGTCTTCTCGAACCTTCTCAGCCAGGCCTGATTCGCCCTGTTCCACTAAGAGCTGCTCGGGCTTAGTGACTGAGTCTTCTATGACCAGCAGAAGCTTGTCGTCAATGATTTGGCAGGTGATTTTGCCGGGGCAGTGGTTTAGCTGTTCGCGGTAAAGGCGCTGAAACTGCTGAGCTAGCTGACGCTGGAGCTGGCCCTGGGTGGGCAACACTGTGGATGGTGATGTTTCCATAGGGTTAAAGCTAGGGTTTGACGGTCGGCCCCAAGCCTTTAGCTAAGGGTTTGAGCGCGATCGTGACATCATTTAACCATGACTTTTGATGGCAGGGTTAACCTTCGAGCATTTGATCTACAGCGGTTCCCGATTAAGTGAGGCACAATTTTCTTGCGTGTCCCTAGGTGACCAGGCCCGATCGCAGCGCCCGCACGGCGGCCTTAGTGCGATCATCGACGCCCAGCTTATTGAGAATGCTGCGCACGTGGGTTTTGACGGTGCCCACGGTGATGTATGAACACTCGGCAATCTCAGCATTGCTGCACCCGCCCACGATCAACTCTAGAATCTCTAGCTCGCGCTCGGTTAGCGGGTAGGACTCTAAAATTTGCTCAAACTCAGGCTCCACTGCCTCAATGGCCACGGTACGGCTGCTGGCTGCCATCGCCCCAGCCGGGGTTTTGCGCACCTGGCGCAGCACCACGCTGGCCACGGCGGGGTCAATCCAAGAATTGCCCTCGTAGGTTTCGCGCACTGCCACAATTAGCTCGTCTAGCTCGGTTTGCTTCATGCAGTAGGAGTCGGCCCCGGCGGCAAAGGCGGCCATGACCGCGGCCTCGCTGTCGTGCATGGTCAGCATTAGCACGCGAGTGGGGTCACCCTCTTGGCCGCTCTGGATCTGGCGCAAGCGCTCTACCAGCTCAATGCCGTCAATGTCGGGCAGGCCAATGTCAACAATGGCGACATCGGGGTGCTCGGTCTCTAGCAGGCTCAGGCCCCGGCTGCCGTTGGCGGCTTCGCCCACTACGGTCATGCCCGGCACCCGCTGCAGGGCAGCCTTAAGACCCAGGCGAGTGAGGTCGTGGTCTTCGATTAGTACAATGCGAATATCTGTCATAGGTAGACCTCATTATCGAGGCGTCGAAAAGGGAGGCATTGAGAAGGCGCTGAACAAACAACCCTCGTCCAAGTCGAGGAATGGAGTTTTGCCTAGGGAAAACTGCGAATTCCGAGTCTGGACTTAGTGCGCCCAAGTGCCTCGATTATGGGGCAACCCTAGAGGGTTGACACGTATCTTTAGGCAGACCCCAGCTAGGTCGGGCCTCTATCTCAGGGTAGACCCTGCTCTGCTGAGCCTGCTCTACCAAGGGGCGGAGTATGCCGGATAGATGGGCTTTTGACTAGGATATCTCAGGAAATCGCCTAGAAATCGCGTAACAAATCTTTTCGTAAAGGATGGGGCCATGGTTGAGGACTGGCAGACTCTGCTGTTGGGGCCGTATATTCCCCACGGGCACTGCTACCTATGGCAGCCAGGGCTGGTGTGGCTGCATCTGCTGTCAGACGCGCTGATTGCCCTGGCCTATTTTGTGATTGCCGGGGCGCTGGTGTACTTTGTGCGGCGGCGACCGGATGTGCCCTTTAAGCCCCTGTTTTGGCTATTTGCTACGTTTATTGCGGCCTGCGGGACCACCCACCTGCTCTCGGTGTGGACGCTGTGGTTTCCGACCTACTGGGTGTCGGGGGGTGTCAAGGCGATAACTGCGCTGGTGTCACTGTTTACGGCCCTAGAGCTAGTGCCCCGACTGCCGCTGGCGCTGGCCTTGCCCAATGCCACTCAGCTGCTGGATCTAAACCGAGCGCTCCAGGAGGAAATCGGCGATCGCAAGCAGGCCGAGGCCGATCTAAGAGCCGCCGAAACCGAGGTGCGCCAGCTCAACCGCACCCTAGAAGACCGGGTGCAGCGCCGCACGGTGCAGCTGGAAATGGCGAACCAGCAGATTGAGGCCCTGCTGGCCCGAGAGCGCCGCGATCGCAATGCCCTACAGGCCACCAAAGACAACCTTCAAGATACCGCCGAACGGCTCAACCTGGCCCTCAGCGCGGCTCAAATGGGCTCTTGGGACTGGCAGTTAGATACCGACAGTCAAATTTGGTCGCCCCAGAGCAGGCAAATTATGGGCTTTGACCCAGACATCGCCGCCCACACCGCTGAGACCTGGGCGGCGCAGGTACACCCCGACGACCTGCCAGAGATAGAGGGGTTGATCGAGCGGGCGATCGCCGATCAGTCTGAATTTACCGGGCAGTATCGGGTGTGCTGGCCCGACGACAGCTGGCACTGGGTCAGCGCCTACGGTCGGGTAGTTGAGACCCAAGACGGATGCAGCCAGCGCCTAGTGGGAGTGATGCAAGATATCACCGCCGCTAAGCGGGCAGAGCTGTCTCTGCGGGCCAGCGAGACGCGGTTTCGGGGGGTGTTTGAGCAGGCGGCGGTGGGCATGGCCCGCCTTAATTTGCAGGGGCAATGGATCCAGGTCAATCAGAAGCTCTGTGACACCCTGGGGTATCAGCCCGAAGATTTGATCAATCAACCCTTCCAATCGATTACCTATGAGGCCGATAAAGCCCAGGCCGAGCACTATTTTCGGCAGCTCGCCAGCGGAGAGCAAACCTCTTGCCAGGTTGAGAAGCGCTACCTGCGCAGCGACGGGTCGCCCGTTTGGGCTTTAGTCACGGTGTCGGTGGAGAGCAACGCCGCCGATGGGATCACGGGTTTAATTGCGATCATTGAAGATATAGAAGAGCGCAAGGCCGTGCAGCAAGAGCTGCTGCACCGGGCCGACGAACTGGCCAGCACCAACCTGATGCTGGCCCACACCACCGCCCTGCTCGAGCGCCGCAATGCCGAGCTAGACCAGTTTGCCTACGTGGCCTCCCACGATCTGAAGGCTCCCCTGCGGGCGATCTCTAACCTGGCCGACTGGATCGGCGAAGACCTGGAGGGCCAAATACCCGCCGAAAACCGCCACCAGCTTGAGCTACTGCGCAGCCGAGTGCAGCGCATGGAAGGGTTGATCAATGGCCTGCTGGAATATTCGCGGGTGGGCCGTCGCCAGCGCAGCATTGTGGCTGTTGACCTCAACCTGCTGCTAGAGAATGTGGTCGATTCGCTAGCCCCAGCGGACGGGTTTGAGGTCAATATTCCCGCTGATCTGCCGACGCTGTACAGCCACAAAACCTCCCTAGACCAGGTCTTTGCCAACCTGATCAATAACGCCATTAAGCACCACCACGGTGACCAGGGCACGGTCAATGTCACCTGGAAAGCAAAGGGCACTTGGCTGGAATTTGCGATCGCCGACGATGGCCCCGGCATTGCCCCCCAGGATCACGACAAAATTTTCACCATCTTTCAAACCCTCAAGGCCAGAGACGACTTTGAGAGCACCGGTATTGGCCTGGCGGTGGTGAAAAAAATTGTTGAAGCCGAAGGGGGCCGCGTGTGGCTCACCTCCACCGTGGGCGCGGGCACGACCTTCTACTTCACCTGGCCCTTTCACCAAACCCCACCCGCTGAGGAGCAGCAATCAACCCCTGAAACCCAGTGAAGGGGCTGGACGAACCCAAAGACGACCTTACTCGCCCTGCCCGTTTGCACAATCCGCCGTTGGGGTAGCAGCCAAACTCGCTAAGATAGCAATGCCCTTAGCCCAGAGACTCAGTCCAGAGCCTTAGCCCAGCCCTCCTTAGCCTAGAACTACCGTGACCCAGACGCCCCCCAGCCCCAACCCGCAACTTGAGCCGCTGACTCGAATGCAGGTGCTGGCGGCCATGGGGGTGACGGCGGTGGTGCTGATGCTGATTTCTAAGGCCTGGCTATATTTTGACCCGGCGGAGCTAATGCCGGTGCGGCTGTCTTGGGTCGATGGGCTGATCGGAGCCGGGCTAGGGCTGGCCATCACCCTAGCTAGTGGCGTGATGTATCGCCTGTGGCCCGCCTACCGGCAAAGCGCCGACACCTACCTAGCCATGGTGCTGCAACCGTTGCACTGGCCCGACCTGATTTGGCTAGGGCTGCTGCCGGGGCTAAGCGAAGAGCTGCTGTTTCGCGGGGTAATGCTGCCCGCCATTGGCCTGAATGGGCTGGGCATTGCGGTGTCGGCGGCGAGCTTTGGAGTGCTGCACCTGAGCAGTTTGCAGCAGTGGACCTACGTGGTGTGGGCCACCGCCATTGGCCTGGTGCTGGCCACGGGGGCCGTGCTGACGGGCAACCTGCTGGTGCCGATTGTGGCTCACACGGTGACCAATCTGGTGTCGAGCGCGGTGTGGAAATTTCGTCAGCGGCAGCCTACGGCGTGAGTGTAAGAGTTGGGTTTACGGTAAGTAGGTAGGCTGGATTAAACGTAGGATGGGCTAGCGCAGCGTAACCCATGCTGGCTAAGAGGTTTGAGCTTTGTGAAGAGGCTAAGGGGTTTTACAAATAATTGCGTCCTCCTACTTACAAGGCTACCCCTATTAAGGTGGCCCAGACCGCAGGTCGGGATCGCCAGATTGGCCGCTGAGCCTAGGACTGAAAGTCCCAGACTCAAAGCAGAAATCCTCTGAAGAGGATTATGGGCGACTACCGCAGTCTGCTTGAGCAGACTTGAGCGATGAGCCAGGGAGTTCACTCCCTGGTGGT
>JBBSLR010000191.1:0-6089 GCA_038255045.1 Phormidesmidales cyanobacterium | reverse complement strand
GGCCTGACGGTGCTCGAAGGCGACGGCGAAGACCTCGACGGCCTCTACGCCAACATCTGCAAGGCGATCAACACCCCCGGCCCGGTGGCGGTGATCAACAAGCGGGCGATGGCGGTGGGCATTGAGGGCATTGAGGGCAGCACCCATGGGCATGACGTGATCTCGGTGAAGGCGGCGATCGCCTACCTGACCGCCAAGGGCCACACCGCTGCAGTGGAGATCCTCGAAGGCATCCAGGCTCCCAAGAACACCTATGACTTCATGGGCTCTAGCAAGACCGTGGGCGCGAACCGCAACGTGTTTGGCGACGCCATGGTCGAAGTGCTGGGCGAGCTGGATGAAACCACCCGCAAAGAGAGCGTGCTGGTGGTCGACAGCGACCTGGAAGGCTCCTGCGGGCTGGCCCAGATTCGCAAGGCCTACCCTGAGATCTTTATCAGCGGCGGCATTATGGAACGGGGCAACCTGTCGGCGGCGGCGGGCTTTGGCATGGCCGAGGGCAAGCAGGGCGTCTTCGCCACCTTCGCCGCCTTTTTGGAGATGTGCATTTCTGAGATCACCATGGCTCGGTTGAACTACTCCAACCTGCTGTGCCACTTCTCCCACTCTGGCATCGACGACATGGCCGACAACACCTGCCACTTCGGCCTCAACAACTTCTTTGCCGACAACGGCCTCGACGACGCCTACGACACCAAGCTCTACTTCCCCGCCGACCCCAACCAGATGAAGGCCTGCGTCAAGCAGGTGTTCCACGACCCCGGCCTGCGCTTTATCTTCTCGACCCGATCAAAGGTGCCAATGATTCTCGACGCTGACGGCAACGAGATGTTTGGCGGCGACTACACCTTTACCCCCGGTAAAGATGAGGTGATTCGGGAAGGCAGCGCGGGCTATATCGTCACCTTTGGCGACTCGGTCTACCGCGCCCTCGATGCCGTTGAGCGGCTGAAGCAGGAGGGCATTGACGTGGGCCTGATCAACAAGGCCACCCTCAACGTGATCGATGAGGAGACCATGGCCAAGGTGGGCAAAGCGCCCTTTGTGCTGGTAACCGAGGCCTTTAACCGCAAGACCGGCCTGGGCAGCCGGTTTGGCTCCTGGCTGCTGGAGCGGGGCTACACGCCCAAGTTTGCTTTCCTGGGCACCCACCACGAAGGCAGCGGCGGCCTGTGGGAGCAGTTCATTCACCAGGGCATTGACCCCGACGGCATCATGGCCAAGGTGAAGGAACTGGTGGGGTAGGTTCCTCTGACACTGCTAGATCCCAGGGTTCTTTGAGAACCCTGGGATCTTTGGTTGACCTCCAGCTCCCCGGTTTCTCAAAGAAACCGGGGAGCTTTGGTTGTAGGAGACTTTTTAAATGGCGAAAACCGAGCGGGAGAAGATGCTGGCCCAGGAGCTATACCGGGCGTCAGCCCCGGAGCTGGTGGCGCTGCGGCGGCTGGCCCAGGAGCGGCTGTATCGGTTTAACCATTCGCGGCCAGAGGAGGTGGCGGTGCGGGAGGGGGTGGTGACGTCGCTGTTTCATGCGATCGGCCCCGGCTTTGAGATTACGCCGCCCTTTTTCTGCGACTACGGCAGCCACATTCGGGCGGGCAAGAACCTCTACATCAACGCCCACTGCACCATTCTCGACTGCAACTGGGTGACGCTGGGAAATGACGTATTGATAGCGCCCAACGTGCAGATCTACGCGGCGTACCACCCCACCGACCCAGCGGTGCGGCTGACAGGGCTAGAACTGGCGGCCCCAGTTACCATCGGCAGCAGTGTGTGGCTGGGCGGCGGCGCGATCGTTTGCCCTGGGGTGACCATTGGCGACAACACCACCATCGGCGCGGGCAGCGTGGTAACGAAATCTATTCCCGCCAACGTGGTGGCGGCGGGCAACCCCTGCCGGGTGATACGCCAGGTTTAACGTATTTCAATGGGAACCCTATGGCTGAGCAACAACCCGTTGCGGTGATTACCGGGGGCAGTCGCGGCATTGGCGCGGCGACGGCCCACCTGGCGGCAGAGCAGGGCTACGCGGTGTGCGTAAATTATCATCGCCATTCTGCGGCGGCCCAGAGCGTGGTGCAAACGATTATAGAGAGCGGGGGAAGGGCGATCGCAGTGGCCGCCGATGTCGCCTCTGAAGATGATGTGGTGCGTCTGTTTCACACCGTCGATGACCGCCTGGGCCGGGTGACCGCCCTGGTGAATAACGCCGGAATTTTAGAACAGCAGATGCGAGTAGAACAGCTAGATGCGGCGCGCCTGCATCGGGTCTTTGCCACCAATGTCGTGGGCAGTTTTTTGTGCGCGAGGGAGGCAGTCAAGCGCATGTCGACCCAGCACGGTGGCTCGGGCGGGGCGATCGTCAATGTGTCATCGGTGGCGGCGCGGCTGGGGTCGCCGGGCGAATACGTTGACTATGCGGCGTCTAAGGGAGCGATCGATACCCTGACTATGGGGTTAGCGAAGGAAGTGGCGGAGGAAGGCATTCGCGTCAACGCCGTGCGCCCAGGCTTTATCGACACCCACATTCACGCCAGCGGCGGCGAACCCCGTCGGATTGAGCGGGTCGCCGCCACGGTGCCCATGCAGCGAGGTGGGCAGGCGGTTGAAGTGGCCAGGGCTATCCTATGGCTGCTGTCGGCAGAATCGTCCTACACAACGGGTTCATTTATTGACGTTGCTGGGGGCAAATAACGACAACGCCGATCAGCCGTTAGGGTTCTTGGTAGCTGATCACGCGCACGGTGGCCCCGGAGGGCTCTTGGCTAAAGATCAGCACCCCCTCGGCGTCGGAGCGGGCGGGCACGAAGTCGAAGGTGGTGGTGGCGGTTTCGTCATCGGGGGCGGTGTCGAGGCTGCCTTCGACGGTAACCTGGGCGGCGGTGGCATCGCCTTCATTTTTGATGGTGACGGGCAGGTAGTAGTGGCCGTTGGCGGCCCGCACCTGGCCGCGTTCTACCGTAAACTCAGCGGGCTTGAGCGATGGATTGAGCCACAGCGAAATCACCGTAGCCCCCACCGCCGACAGCAGCGCCAGGGAAATGCCGAGGGAAAACCATTCGGCTCGGTTGCGGATCGGCTTTTCAGACGATTCGGACATAGGGATTGCAGGGTTATACGGCCAGTCGGCCCGCCGCGCCGCCAATGGTCGAGGGCAGGCCCAATACGATGATATAGCTCACCCATTGGTTCACCGGGTCGCCCACCCGAATCACCTGAAACAGCCACAGCATCAGCATGGAGATGGCTAGGGAGATCAGGTAAGCAGCCAGGGTTTCACTGATCGGGCTTTGGAAAAAACCGCGCTGCGATCGCCGCTGCCGCTGGGCGCCAAAATTGGCCTCAAACACGATGATGTAGGACAGCAGCAGCGAGCTGGCCATAATCAGCAGCAGGCGCACGGGCGAGAGCGAGCTGGCAATCATCGGAATTTCGTCGGTGGGGGCGATGGAAGAACCAACGACGATCGCCCCCAGCAGCGCGGCCCCGGCATCTGACAGGGTGCTGCGCCAGGAGTGATGGGGGCGATCGCGGGTTTGGTCTGAGTCAGCGTCGTCGGTTCTCAGCAGAAGGTTGTTGGCAATGCCCACCCCAATGGCAAAGGGCAGCGACAGGGTAATCACCCGGCCCAGCACAGCATCGACCCCGGTCTCAAAGCGAAGAATACCCAGCAGCAACAGACTCAGGGCGGCGGTGAACAGGGCGATCGCCAGCCCCTCGGCACTTTCGGCCAAAATTTGCACCCGACTGCGGGGCTGCTCGGCCCGAAACCCACCTTTGATATTCAGCAATACCAGGGCCAGGTAGGCGATGCCCAAAATCAGCAGCATGCGCGGCGGCGCGGTAAAGTTGCCCTTCCACCACACCTCCATGGTGTAGAGAAAGGGGGCACCAAACAAAAACGCCCCGGCAATGCCGCGCATTAGGTCGTTAAATTCGGTTTGCCAGTCCTGGGCGTGGGGTCGGGCCATGGGTTACTCAGGTTGCATAATGTTGGCGGCTACCCAGCATAGCCAATGGCGCGAGCGGCTGCTAGCGGTGCTGAAGGCCGGCTTGCAGGGCGGCGACGCGCGATCGCTCGGGCAGCGAGGCCTGCGCCCCCGGCACCATCACCGAAGCGGCGGCGACGGCGGTGGCAAACTGAGCCGCTTCCGCTAGCGCCATCCCTTCTGCCAGAGCGACGGCCAGACCGCCGTTAAAGGCATCTCCCGCCGCTACGGTGTCAACGGCTTTGACGGCGAGGGCAGGCTGGTGGAAGGTGTCGTCTGCTGTGGCGACGACGGCTCCCTGCTCGCCCAGCTTGACGATGACTGTGCCGATGCCTTGCTTGACTAACTGGCGGGCGGCCTTGGTGGCGGTGGGAATATCGGTAATGGGCATCCCAGTGAGCTGGCTGGACTCGACTTGGTTGGGGGTGAGAACATCCACACTGGTGAAAAAATCGGCGGGTAGATCGCTACGGGCCGGGGCCGGGTCGACAATCACCGTAACTCCCCTGGCCTTAGCTGCTTTAGCCGCTGCCATCACCGCTGGCAGCGGCACCTCAAACTGAAGCAGGAGCATGTCCCCGAACTGAAGTTGGGCTGTGAGGCGATCCACATCCTCGCTGTTCACTTGGCCATTGGCACCGGGCACCACGACGATGGTGTTAGTGCCTGCGTCATCGACGGCGATCGCGGCGACCCCGGTAGGCGCATTGCCATCTACCACCACCCCGCTAGCATCTACCCCGGCAGATTGCAGCCCTTGGATCAGCTGCTGACCAAAATCGTCTTTGCCCACGCGCCCCACCATGGCGGTGGCGGCCCCCAGCCGTGCCGCCGCCACCGCCTGGTTAGCGCCCTTGCCGCCGGGCAGAGTCGCAAAGTGGGTGCCGAGAATGGTCTCTCCCGGCTGGGGCAGGCGCGGCGTGCGGCAGACCAAATCCATATTCAGGCTGCCGAAGACGTGGATGGTTTTCTGCATAAACTATGGCTAGATGCTGTGGGGTAGGAGGTTAAAACAGATCGCCCTCGTTGTCGTCGAGGGTGCTGTAGGGCGACGGCGGGCGATCGCTGCTCCAGGCCCACCAGGGCGTTTCGCACTCGCCGCAGTGGTAAAACTCCTGCCACTTGCGGCGGTGGTCGGTGCCGTAGACGGGCGATCGCCGGTTGATCCACACCGCTTTGGCCTGGCGGCTCTCGGCCCCGCACCGGGGGCAGCAAAACTCAGTGGCGTGGGTGGCCGACTCGGCCCAGGCGGGCGGAAAAGGAGAAAAAGCTTCCATAGGGCGGGGCGGTGGGTCACATCTATTATGGGCCAGTCTGGAGGGATGGGTTTTTTGGGATTAAGTTCTAGAACGAGGCGCTTCGCCAGGGGCGTTCTTCGGCATAATCGGTGGCAGGCTCGCGATTTTTGGGCCAAAAGGAGCATGGACAAGCGATGGCACTGCGTTTAATTTCGCTACTGGGTATTTTTGGTCTCTGCTTTATCGCCTGGCTGGGGTCAGAAGATCGGCGGCGGGTGCCCTGGCGGCTGATTCAGTGGGGCATTGGCATTCAGCTGGTGGTAGGGCTGCTGATTTTTTTGGTGCCCTTTACCCGCGAGGTGGTGGTGTGGCTCAGCTCCATTCTCAACGCGTTAATTGATGCGTCAGATGCCGGGGCGCGGTTTTTGTTTGGCCCGATTTTTGTGCCCGACTTTAACCAGCCGGTCGGCCCCGCCGGGGCGGGCCGCTGGATTGCTCGGGCGCTGACCCCGGCTTTTACTGCCGTGCCGGGCGATCGCCTGGGGGCCGACAATCTCAACTTGGGCTATATCTTCGCCTTTCGATCGCTGCCCCAGGTGGTGTTTTTTGCCGCCATTTTCTCGCTGCTCTACGGTCTGGGCATCGTACAGCCCATTGTGCGCATCTTTGCCCAGTTCTTTCGCTGGGCGATGAATCTCAGCGGGGCCGAGGCCCTGGCGGGGGCGGCGAATATTTTTGTGGGCATTGAGTCGGCGATCGCCATCAAACCCTTTCTCGAACGCATGACCCGCAGCGAGCTGTGCGCCATTCTGGCCTCGATGTTTGGCTCGATTGCCTCCACGGTGCTGGGCCTCTACGC
>JBBSLR010000190.1:0-6092 GCA_038255045.1 Phormidesmidales cyanobacterium | reverse complement strand
TGTTTCGCAATACTTTGCAAGACCTGGGTGTGCCCCGCCAGGCGGAGATGGATGAGCTGCGCGGGCGGCTGGATCGCTTAGAGCGCCAGGTGCGTGACCTGGAAAACCGCGCCTGGAAGTAGGCTATTTATCTATAGCGCAGCCACCGCTATAGATCGGGAAATGGCCTTAGAGTAAGGCCAGGTTCTTCGCTGGCGAACGAGCGGTGCGCGTATTTTTTGACTTTATGGTGGGCAGCTTTGCGGCGCTGTTTCCGGTGGTTGACCCCATCGGCAGCGTGCCGATATTTTTAGTGCTTACCACCGGCATACCCGCCAGCCTGCGCAACCGCTACGCCCTGCACATTGCCCGCAATGTGGTGCTGCTGCTGATTGCCAGCGTGCTGGTGGGGGGTAGCGTGCTGCGGTTTTTTGGCGTGTCCCTGGCGGTGGTGCGCATCGCGGGGGGCATTGTGGTGTTTCACGCCGCCTGGAAGGCGATGAACTCTGACCCCAAGCTGAATGAGGTTGACAACCAAGACGCGGCCCTGCGGCTGAATGAGCATAAGGATATTGCCTTTATGCCCATGACCATTCCCCTCTTGGCGGGGCCGGGAGCGATCGCCGTGGCCCTCGGCCTCGCCGCCCAGGCCGGGAGCGATCTCTCGGTGCCTACGGCAATCAATCTGCTGGCGATCGCCGCCTCTATCGCCCTGATTGGGCTGGTGATTTTTCTGTCGTTGCGATCGTCTACGCTGTTGCTCAAAGCCTTAGGGGCCAGCGGCATTCAGGCCATGAGCCGCCTGCTGGGGCTGTTTGTGATGGCGATCGGCGTGCAGCTAATTCTCAATGGTCTAGCCGACTGGCTGGCTTCGATCAATTTAGTCCTTCCCTGAGAGAATCAGGGCAAAGAGTGATGGCCCCCTTCCCAGGTCATAATTTTGCTTTAAACTTGGGGTGTTCCCTGAAAACAGTAAATTGTTCTGGCTTTGCCGATTCGGCGATAGAGGTTGGGTAAAGCCAAATTTAGCCAACGGGCAGCAACCGGGCTAAGAGCACTATGCTCACTGTAGGCTTGTCCGGCTCCAAAAGCTCCATCTGGCGGTGCTGTGTTCTGTTGACCGCAAGCCTTCTCAGGGAATTCTTGACCCATGAGTTATCCAAGCTTTCACAGCTTTATTAAACTGCTGCGCAGCCTGCTCAAGCGCAGGCAGCCCTGGCTGTTTGAAGAATCGATCTTTTTGGCTGACCTGTGCCTGGCCTACGGCACCATTGCCGGACTGGGCGATCGCGATAAAAAAACCCTATTCTTAGCCGCCCACTTCAAAAACCTGGGGGCCATCTACCTCGACGACCAACATCTCAAGCGAGAGTACCTCGACCACGGCGAAGCCATTCATCAAATGGAGGTGCTGTTTGACGCCAGCGCCCAGCTGGCCAAAGATTCTGGCCTGATTGAGGTGGCCGATGTGCTCGAGCAGTACCACCTGCGGGCGATTCCGCAAAACCATCTGGCCCGCATTTTTCAGGTGCTCAACGCCTGGGTGTCTTGCCGTCAGCGCAAGGGCTGGCGCAGCCCCATGAACGACAAAGAAGCGCTGATTATTCTCAAGCAGCGGGCCGAAATGCAGTGGTCTGACCCCAAGGTGGTGTTCCACTTTATCGAACACCTCTGTCGCTACTCGTCGCGCCCAGAGCGCCGCCAGGCCTGCACCATCAACGGGTTTGAGGTGCCGCCCGAGGTGCCCGAGGTGAGAGACTTTGGCTTTGACACCCTCGAAGACCAGTTTCAGTACCCAGTTGAAGCCGAAGCCTCCAGCGGCCTCTGAACTTTGGCTTGGTAGACCACTGGGGGGATAGTCATGAATTGCGCTAGGGGATACAGTTGGGGAGATTGCTGGGTCACTGTGCGCGTTGCAGGCTGACCCTGGCATAGGTTTGTTTGGCAATAGCTACCAAGGCTCTGTTATGGCTAACGACGCAACGAATAGAGAACTGTCTTACACAAGCTCGCTCTCTGAGGCTGATCTGGAGGCGGCATCTTACCTAGACACCATTGAGGCGGTGATCTCTAGCCTCGACCAGGGGGATGGCGCTATGGTCAGCCAGACCGCCGAGGGTCACCTGTGGCGGTTTAAGTACGGCAGCGTAGAAGTGTACGTGCAACTCACGGGCGAAACCGAGACCGACACCCTGACGGTGTGGTCGCCAGTGCTAAAGCTGCCCGCCAAGGAGGAGCCTCGGCTGACGAAGCTGCTGCTAGAGAAAAACTGCAACGAAACCCTTGAGGCCCGCTTTGGCATCTCTGGCGATCAGGTGCTGGTGATTTCGAGCCGCATTCTTAAAGATATTTCTGCCGCCGAGATTTCGCGGCTGATGACCATTGTGGCCACCATTGCCGACGACTCCGACGAGGCGCTGGTCGAAGAATTTGGTATGTAGGAAGAAGGGTTTACGGTAGACGGTTTACGGTAAACGGCCCTTAACCCGGACACCTTAACCCGGACATCCAGCTTGCCTAGGCTCTGGCTTCTTCAATGACCGATTTAGCGATGGAGGGCAGCTGCAACCCCGGCGGGTACTGCCCGTCTTCTTTGATGCGCTCAATCATGGCGGGGGAAATGCGCAGGCCGAGGCGATCGGCGATCGCCCGCACCACATCCCCGCGATCAATCGTGCCCGCCACGGCATCGGCGGGGGTGAGCACCGTTAGCCGGGGCAGGTTGAGGGCTTCGAGCTGGTCGATGGCCTCGGTCAGGGGCGTGTTTTCTCGCACCGAGGGAATCTCTAGCAGGGGCTTGGCGATGTGGCTGAGGGGCAGAGCTTCCCACTGACTGCGCTCGATCGCCCGCATAGCGTCAATGCTGACCAGACCCCGGTAGCGCCCTTCAGAGGCGGCGAAGTAGGCGGGGGGGCGGTTTTCTTCGAGCAGATAGGTGTCGGCAAACTGCCGCAGCGGCATGTCGGCATCGACCACTTTAAAGTCGCGGGCCATGGCGTCAACGGCGGTGAGGGCCAGCATCGCCACTTGCAGGTTGGTGACCTGGTTGTAGGCGGCGGCGTTGCGCAGGGCAAACCAGCCGATCGCCGCAATCCAAAATCCTGAAAACGCCTGGTAGGCCAGGGCCATTACCAGACCAAAGGCGATCGCCAGCCAGCCCAAGATCTGGCCAGAGCGCGCCGCCCAGCGAATGCCCTTGACGCGGCTGCCGGTGCCCTTCCACACCAGGGCTTTGAGCACCTGGCCGCCGTCGAGGGGCAGGCCGGGAATCATGTTAAACAGGGTCAGTACCAGGTTGACCTGGGCGACGCTGCCGGTGATCACCGCCACCGGCGTGGGCAACCCAGGGATCAGGGAGACAGCGGTGAGAATTAGAAATAGGCCAAAGCTGACCAGGGGGCCGGCGATCGCCACCTTGAACGCATTCCCAGGCGTTTTTGACTCTTTGTCGATGGAGGCAATGCCGCCAAACAAAAACAGCGTGATCGAGTTGACCGCAATGCCCTGCATCTTGGCGGCAATGCTGTGCCCTAACTCGTGGAGCAGTACTGAAGCAAACAGCAGCAGCGCCAGGGCAAAGCCCATCACCCAGGCCAGGTTGCCCCAGGCCGAGTGCCAGCTGGGTTCTAGCCCGTAGGACACGGTCACCAGCAGCAAAATGATGAACCAGGAACTATCAATAAACAGGGGAATGCCTAAGATAGCCCCAATACGCCAGCTGGATTGCATCGCCTAGCCCTCATGTAACACGCTCAAACATTAACCCAGACCTGACTTCCTATCCTCTAGACAGGAGTTCAGGTCTGGGATGTAGCTTTATTCTATCAACCGCCCTTTAAAGTCGCTGGGCGGAGAACCGTCTACAGTAGCCCAGCGTTGGCCATGCCCAAAATCATGCCCGCGCCGAGAATGTGGCCCAGACTGGCGATCGCCAGCAGCTCGGCCAGACCAAAGCCCTCAAACACCAGGGGTAAACCCACGGGCAGGGCGGGGCCGACCCCAGGCTTTTGAATGGCGTACTTGCCAATGGCCAGCACGAAGAGGTTGCAGGTAATCATGACCAGCGCCACTTTATAGGACCACTCAGGGGTGGTGGGCACAGTTTGAGCCAGCAGCAGGGTAGAAAACAGCAATGTTATGTCTCCGCTAGAGGTTTAAGATCAAGATTTAACGTCTCTGGATTATAAAAATCTCCTGACACCCCTCTGACAGAATGTTCAATAGAGTTAACATGCGGGTCAAAATTTGCGGCATTACTCAGGCTGAGCAGGCGATCGCGATCGCCCGTCACGGCGCTACCCACCTGGGCTTTATCTGCGTGCCCCCGTCGCCCCGCTACATTGCGGCGACGGCTCTAGCTGACATTACCCGGTTGCTCGACGCGGCGGGGGTGAGGGTGAAGACGGTGGGGGTGTTTGCCGATGCGCCGCTAGCGGAGATCTGCACCGTGGCCCGCCAGTCCAACCTCAGCCATCTTCAGCTGCACGGCCAAGAGACCCCAGAGCAGTGCCAGGCTCTACAAGCCGAACTGCCAGGTATTGCGCTCATTAAAGCCATTCGCGTGCGCACAAACGCCGATCTAGCCCGCGCTGAAGCCTATACGCCCCACGTGGAGGCGCTGCTGCTCGATGCCTACCACCCGCAGCAGCTCGGCGGCACGGGGCTAACCCTCGATTGGGATGCCCTGGTGGCATTTAAACCTGCCTGCCCCTGGCTGCTGGCCGGGGGGCTAACCCCCGAGAATGTGACCACGGCCCTCTCGATCCTGACGCCCGACGGCATTGACCTGTCCAGCGGCGTTGAGCAGAGCCCTGGGGTGAAAGATCTTGCCTTGGTAGAGCAGCTGTTTGAGCAACTGCGACTAATACTAAATCCTGGTTGTTTATCCCCGATGGGTTGAGGGCAAACAACCGTTTGCCCCTACGGGATACCTGTTTTTTATCCGAGTTTTTCGAACTCGGACTTGGTATGGTGCCTGTGTTAAACCCGTGGCAACCTTGCGTGGGCCACAAAGATCCTAACGGTGATGTCGCTCCCCATGCTCTAGCAGCTGCTCGATCGCCGTCAGTCGGTGCTGCCACGATCGCAGCCGGTAGCCGCTGTTCGCCGTATCCACCAGCACTCCCTGGTTGAGCGGGATGCGCACCTGCGCCAGGCCAGCTTTGACGTTTTCTAGATTGCGGCGCGATGGCTCTTGGGCCAGGGCGTCAAACTCGCTGCCCAGGTGATTGACCTGGCCAATCCAGGGTTCTAGGGCATTGCTATCCATCCAGAGGCGCTGCTGGGTCAGCAGCCAGCTCCACTCGCGCTGGAGGGCTGCGTAGCGGCTGGCGGCCATGGCGTAGGGATTGGCCGGGCCGGGCTGGCTACGGTGGCCTGGGGCCTGGGTTTGGGCCAGCACGGTGTTGAGCTCGCCATTTAAATCGGCGGCGGCAAACAGGGCGTAGCCGGGGGTGGGCAGGTCGCGGCTGGCCTGCATTTGATCAACCGTGGCGGCGTTCGACAAATTCAGCAGTCGAATGCCCGGTATCACTAGGGCAGCACCAAAGGATTCATTCACTAGCCAGGGCTGCACCAGGCGCTCGAACCGGCTGGTGTCAGCGGCGTAGCTCATCAGCACAATCCAGTCGAGGTAGCTGGCCCGTGCCCAGGTGCCCCAGTCTTGCTGAATCCGCTGCCGCCGCTCGGGTTCGGGGTTGGCAAACACCGCCGCCGACATCACCAGGCCGGGGCGCTGCCGCCGCAGGGTGCTAGAAATGGTCTCCACAAACGAGGTCACCTGCTGCACCCGAAACTCGGTCCAGCGCTCCCACAGCACCTGTTGCTGAATCTGCTGGTTTCGGTCGAGGGCAGCGACGGGGCGGGGGCTAAGGGTGGTGGGGTCAACCCCAGTAATGCTCTGGAACCGCCAGCGGGCCACCTCGCCGTAGCCGTAGGTGCGGTTGGCCCCTGGGTCTTGAAAGGGGTAACGAATGTAGTCGAGGTGCAGCCCGTCGACTTCGTACTCGGTGACGATTTCGGTCATCAGCCGGGTGAGGTAGCTGCGCACCTCGGGGTTGGCGGGGTCTAAAAAGGGCTTGTCTTGCCCCCGGGGGATCAGGCTGCCGCTGTTG
>JBBSLR010000189.1:0-6096 GCA_038255045.1 Phormidesmidales cyanobacterium | reverse complement strand
TAGAGGGTGCTATTGCACTGAGCTGTAGACGGTTTTGAGAGCTGACGCATGGCACCGCAAACGCTCGCGACGAAGGATTCACCATCAGCATACAACTTGCCTATCCTGTCAATGCGTAACTCCTATATTTATTCCTTCCATCGGCCCACTTGTGGTTCGAGTACGAAAATAGTTGCAAATGCCATCGAGATGATTGCGGATTGTCGTCGTCACTTCACTGTAAATTTTCTGGGCTCGATTTAACCATTCCTCAAGGTGCAGTCTACCGGTCTCAACTGTTAAGGGACTTTCGTAGATGGCACGAAGTTCTTCTTTCGACTCATAGGCCTTCCTCAATCGTTTAGACCGTTGCAAAAGCTGCTCTAGTGCCTCTCTTTCAGACTGCGTCAAATCAACACCGTTCCTCAATAGGAGAAATTTACTACCTCGATCAAAAACACCCACTTGCCTGCGAATCTTATTTAGCTCCTTGTTCGCCGCTTGCATCACATGAAACCGGTCAATTACAAGGGTGGCGTTGGGAAACACTGTTTCGACAACTTTGGGGAAGCCACCCCACATGTCAACGCTCACTTCCACAATCTGCTCACGTACCGCTATCGGTTGCTGCTCAAGGGCTTCAATGATGTCCAACTGCTGATGACTGTCAATCACTTCTATGAGTCGTCCAGCCTCAAGGTCCCCGACAACGGTGGCAAAGTTCCGATGTCCTTTACGGTGACTGACTTCATCGATTCCGATGCGCTTCGCTCCAGCCCAACTTTCTTTTTTTTTAATTCGTATTGATGATTAAAAATGCCCTCGACTCGGTCATAGGTTAAGCCTTCTACCCGACTGACCTGCTCAATCGTAGTCAATTGTACCTGCTGATAAATATACTCCTCGTATCGACAAGTATACTGTCGCCCTTTGTCTACATACGGGAGTAATTCCGTAAAATATCGTTGACAAGAACGATAGGCTAGTCAGTATGATTTAGCCACATCATAGCCGCTGAATGCCGATGAACTATATCATCCAACGGATACGGTTTGGCTCGCAGGCGGATGCTGCTCTAGCACCTTGGCCAGGTATGTGCCGGTGTAGGAACCAGAAACCTTGGCAACGTCCTCGGGGGTGCCCACGGCGATCAGCTCGCCACCGCGATCGCCCCCCTCTGGCCCCAAGTCCACCAGCCAGTCAGAGCAGCGAATCACATCTAGGTTGTGCTCGATCATCAGCACTGAGTTGCCCTTATCGACCAGGCGCTGCACCACGTCGAGCAGCTTGTGCACGTCGTAGAAGGAGAGGCCCGTGGTCGGTTCGTCAATTAGGTAGAGGGTTTTGCCCGTCGAGCGGCGGGCCAGCTCCGTGGCCAGCTTCATCCGCTGGGCCTCGCCGCCGGAGAGGGTGGGGGCCGTCTGCCCCAGGCGAATGTAGCCCAGCCCCACATCCACCATGGTTTGCAGGCGGCTGGCGGCCTGGGGAATATTCTCGAAGAAGACCAAGGCTTCTTCGGCGGTCATATTCAGCACGTCGGAGATGTTTTTGCCCTTGTAGGTGACTTGCAGGGTGTCGCGGTTGTAGCGCGCCCCCTTGCACACCTCGCACTGCACATAGACATCGGGGAGAAAGTTCATCTCGATCACGTTCACCCCCTGGCCGCCGCAGGCTTCGCAGCGCCCACCCTTGACGTTAAAGGAGAACTGCCCCGCCTTATAGCCCCGGGTTTTTGCCTCGATGGTTTCGGTGAACAGGTTGCGGATCACGTCGAACACCCCCGTGTAGGTGGCGGGGTTGGAGCGGGGCGTGCGCCCGATCGGCGACTGGTCGATCACGATCACCTTGTCCAGGGCCTTCAGCCCGTCGAGCTTGTCCATGCGCTTGGGGAAGGGCACTTTGCTGCCAAAGTGGTGCTGGAGGGCCGGGTACAGCAGCTCGTTCACCAGGGTCGATTTGCCCGAGCCAGAGACCCCGGTGACGCACACCAGCGCCCCCAGGGGAATGTCGACATCCAGGTTTTTCAGGTTGTTGTGGTAGGCGTTTTTGATCGTGAGCGATCGCCCATTCCCCGGCCTGCGCTCTGCGGGCGTAGGAATGCTGCTCCGCCCCGACAGGTAGGCTCCGGTAAGAGAGTCTTTCGCCGTCATCAGGGTTTTGAGATCGCCCTCGGCCACGATCGCCCCGCCGTGCACCCCCGCCCCAGGGCCAATATCGACTAAATAATCGGCGGCGCGGATCGTGTCTTCGTCGTGCTCGACCACGATCAGGGTGTTGCCCAGGTCGCGCAGGCGGTAGAGGGTGTTGAGCAGGCGATCGTTGTCGCGCTGGTGCAGGCCGATGCTGGGTTCGTCGAGCACGTAGAGCACCCCGGTGAGGCCCGAGCCAATCTGGGTGGCCAGGCGAATGCGCTGGGCCTCGCCGCCGGAGAGGGTCATCGCCGTGCGGTGCAGGGTTAGATAATCCAACCCCACATCCATCATAAATTGCAGCCGGGCGCGGATCTCGCGCAGCACTAGAGCACCGATTTGCAGCTGCCGGGCCGAGAGCTTGGGGGTCTCGCCTTCTGCGTCCGACTCCTCTTCGCCCACCAGCTGGCGGATGCGCTTGAGGCATTCGCGAATCGAGACGTTGGTGAGGTCGCTGATCGAGTGAGGGCCGATGCGCACCGCGTTGGACTCGGGCTTGAGCCGGGTGCCGTGGCAGACTTCGCAGGTCTGGTCGATCAGGTATTTTTCGAGCTTTTGCTTGTGCAGCTCAGAGCTGCTGTCTTTATACTGGCGGTCGAGAATGGGCAGCACCCCTTCGTACTGGCGCTCGTAGCCCTTGCGATCGCGGTAGCGCGAGTCTGACTCGATGTGAATTTTCTCCTCGCTGCCGTGGAGCACGATGTGCTGCTGCTCGGGGGTGAGCTGATCCCAGCGGCTCTGGATCTCAAAGCCAAAGGCCTGGCCGACGCTGTAGAGCAGCGAGAAATAGTAGGTGTTGTCTTTCTCAGACCAGGGGGCGATCGCCGCATAGACCGGCAGGGCAGGGTCGGGCACCACCAGCTCCGCCGAGAAGGTGCGCAGGCTGCCCAGGCCGTGGCAGTGGGGGCAGGCCCCGTAGGGCGAGTTAAAGGAGAACAGCCGGGGGGAGAGCTCCTCCATCACCGCGCCGTGCTCGGGGCAGGCGAAGTTTTCAGAAAACACCAGCTCCTTGGGCAGGCCGTAGCTGCCTTCGGCCTCTGCCGCCTGGAATTCTGCCGCCTGGGGTAGGCGGTCAGTCAGGGACACCACGTTGCTGCCCGACACCTGGGGTTCTGCGGTCTGGGGTTTCTCCGCCAAAATCTCGATCACGGCGATGCCCTCGGATCGCTTCAGGCAGGTGCGCAGGGAATCCGCCAGGCGATCCTCCAGGCCCGCTTTCTTCACCAGGCGATCAACCACCACCTCAATGTTGTGGCTGTGGTTCTTATCTAGCTCGATGTTGTCGGTCAGCTCCCGCAGTTCGCCATTGACCCGCACCCGCACAAAGCCCTCGGCGGCGAGGCTAGAGAGCAGCTTTTTGTGGGTGCCCTTTTTGCCCCGCACCACCGGGGCGAGCAGCTGAAAGCGGGTGCGATCGGGCAGGGCCATCACCCGGTCGATCATCTGGTCGATGGACTGGGGGGAGATGCTGCGATCGCAGATCGGACAGTGGGGATCGCCCGCCCGCCCGTAGAGCAGGCGCAGGTAGTCGTAGATCTCCGTCACCGTGCCCACGGTGGAGCGGGGGTTGTGGGAGGTTGACTTTTGGTCGATGGAGATCGCCGGGCTGAGACCCTCGATCGCATCCACATCGGGCTTATCGACCTGGCCGAGGAACTGGCGGGCGTAGGCGCTGAGCGACTCGACGTAGCGGCGCTGGCCCTCGGCAAAAATCGTGTCAAAGGCCAGGGACGACTTGCCCGAGCCAGACACCCCGGTAAACACGATCAGCTTATTGCGGGGAATCTCTAGATCGAGATTTTTTAGGTTGTGCTGGCGGGCACCGCGAATGCGGATGACGTTGTCGTCGATGGCGGCGTGGTGGTGGGCTAAGCCGGTGTGCTGGTCGCCGTTGGCGCTGCTGGACGCTCGGGCCTTCTTAGAGGCGGCGGTTTTCTTAGCAGAAGCGTCCGATTTGGGCATGTCTGGGGGCTTAGTGACAAGTGTTTATCAATTTAACATTTATAAACACTTGTCAAGGTTTCATCAGCTAGGGTCTGCGAGAACTGCCCCGGTCAGCAATCCGCCGGTAGGCCTACCGCGCCGCCACAAACCGCTCCCGCGCCATCGCCCGCAGCCGCTGAATGTCTTCTCGGCGCGTCACCGACAGGGGCACCGTGCGCTTGATTTCGGCCAGCAATAGAAGGGTGTCGGCGGGGCAGTTTTCGTAGAGGGCGCGGTAGTGGGCGGTGATCACTGCCTGCTCAATCTCGGCCCCGCTAAAGCCCTCGGTGGCCACCACCAGCTCGTCGAGGTTAAAGGCATCTAGCCCCTGACGGCGGCGGCCTAGGTGAATGGTCAAAATGTCGCGGCGCTCGTCGGACTCGGGCAGGTCAACGAAGAAAATTTCGTCGAAGCGGCCCTTGCGCAGCAGCTCCGGCGGAATCGCCGACAGGTCGTTGGCGGTGGCCACCACAAAGATCTCCTGGGATTTTTCTTGCAGCCAGGTGAGAAAGTAGCCAAACAGGCGACGGCTCAGCCCGCCGTCGGCTTCGCCGCTGGTCTGGCCCATGCTTTTCTCAATCTCGTCCATCCAGAGAATGCAGGGGGCCATGGTCTCGGCCATGGTGACGGCGCGGCGAAAGTTTTTGTCAGATTCGCCGATGTATTTGTCGTAGAGGCGGCCGGCGTCGAGCTTGAGCAGGGGTAGGTTCCACTGGCGGGCGATGGTCTTGGCCGCCAGCGACTTGCCGCAGCCCTGAATGCCCACGATCAAAATGCCCTTGGGGGCGGGCAGGTTGTAATGACGGGCCTGGGGGGTAAAGCCCACCTTGGCGTAGCTCAGCCAGCGCTTCAGCCCCTCAAAGCCGCCCAGCTCCGCCAGGTTGGTCTCGGGCGGAAAGTAGTCGAGCAGCCCCTCTTCGTGGATCACGCGGGCCTTGCGCTCTAGCACCTGTTTGACATCCTCAGCGTCGAGCCTGCCGTCTTGTAGGGCCGCGTAGGAGACCACCTTGCGGGTCTGGCTCAGGGTCATGCCCTGTAAAGCGCTGACCAGAGCGCGAATGTCTTCAGGGGTGAGGTCTACGGTAACCCGCCCCTTAAGGTCTTTCACCACCCCCGACAAGGCGTTGTAGAGTTCTTCTGGCTCCGGCAGTTTGATGTCGAAATGCACTGCGTCGTGGGCAATTTCGGCGGGCAGGTCGTTGCCGCTGCCGCTGATCACCAGGGTGGAGCGATGGTGGGAAAACTGGTCGGTCACCTCGCGAAACTGTCGTGCCACCACCGGGTCTTTGAGGTGGGGGGCAAAGTCCTTCAGCCAGTAGATCGCCTTAATGTTGAGATCCTGAATGTGGCGCAGCATGTCCAACGGTTCGCTGGTCTTGGGCAGCGCCTGGCCGCGCTTGCCACCGGGGGGCGCGTACTCGTTTTGCCAGCGGTGGTCGGGGCTGTCGGGCGAGCGCATCAGCCCCTGGGCAATGCTCCACTCAAACACCGCCATCTGCATATCTCTACAGGCAGCACCGATCAACCCCTGCACCCGCTCTTCTTCAACGGTGTCGATCACCACCACCGGGTGAAACGATGTCACTAGGGTTTGGAAATGCTGCACGCTGGTTTTAAAAGACATGGTCGCAGGAGGTAACGCTAGGGTTAATGTGCCCGGTTTTTCTGCAATTAATCGAGGTGCTCGATAGTGTCTGAAGCAGATGGCGCATCCCTACTCAAACGCTCCCGCCAAGTCGGCATCTGGCGTATCTGAAATTCCCCCATCATCCCCGCGAATCGGGGCATCTGTGCCTAGTCTGCGGTCGATGTATCTGGCGTAGAAGACTCGACCGCTGGCGGCGGGCTAGGCGGGGGCGGTGAGGATGGCGCAACGGGCGCGGGTGGCGGAGCCGCCGGGGCCGCCGGAACGGGGGGTGGGGGGGCGCTGGGGGCGGGCGGAGAT
>JBBSLR010000188.1:0-6129 GCA_038255045.1 Phormidesmidales cyanobacterium | reverse complement strand
GGCAGTCTGCCAGGGCCATCTGCCAGCCCTGGCCCTGGGTGCTGTGGTGGTGGCTGCGGTGGTTGATCAGCACCTTGAGATTGAGCGCGATTGGGGCGCTGGCGCGGCTGAGGGTGTAGCGAATGTAGGTGGTGTTGGCCCCTGGCTCCATCCAGACGCGCTTTTCGAGGCGGGCGTCGGCGATCGCATAGACCCAGATCGGGATGGTGCCCTCTAGCCGAAAGGATTCTAGGTGCAGGTAGCCCTGGGGATGCTGCGCCCCATCGGCCCAGCGATCGCAGTAAAGCGCGTAGGATTTATCCAGATAGCTGGCTGTTTCATTGACCTTGGTCACCAGCAGGGTGCGCTCTAGGGGCGGTTTGAGGGCCGCCACCAGCAGCCCGTGGTAGTGGCGGGTGAGCACCCCCGCCACGGTGCCACAGCCGTAGCCGCCAATGCCGTTGGTGACTAGCCATTCTTGCTGGGTGGCCATGGCCTCGTCGCCGCACAGATGACGGCCAAGGGAGATAGTCATACAGTCAGCCTCGTAGGATAACGCCGCCGCCCAGGTGGCGGGCTAGACCGATAGCTGTCCTGGGGGAACTATGGGCGATAACGGTGGGCTAGGTGCCCATTGCCCTGTGACAATGTTCACTCGCCCGCAAATATAGCGAAAACGCAGCGCGGCGAACCGCTGACCGCTGCCGCCGCGCCCGCCCCGGCCCGATCGCCCGCCCTGGGCCTCGACCGCTAGCTGCTGGAGCGCCGCGCGATCGCCGTAGTACACCAGTAGATTGCCGCCGCTGCCGCCGTTACCCCCGCTGCCGCCATCGGGGGCGCGCAGGTCATAGGCCACGTTGCGCGGCTGCCCGCCGCAGCGAGCCCGGTAGCCGGTTTCGCCATTCTCGCCGGTTTCGCCATCGCTGCCCGCGAGCAAAAAGCGGGCCGGGGTGCCGTCAGCCACTACGCTTTGGCTCTGCCCCGCCGTGCCGTCGCGCCCTGATCGCCCGGTGCGGCCATGGCTGCCCTGGCTGCCGTAGACCCGGACAGACTGCGCCCAGACCAGCATTGAACAACCCTCTAGCCCCGGCAGCGGCAGGGTGGTGATCAGGCCAAAACAAAGAGGGGTAAGGGCAAAGGCAAGGGCGCGGTTCACGGCAGGTTACCTCGGTGTGCAAAGCTAACCCCAGATTATCTACAGACCCAGCTACGCAGAAAGCCCCTGTGACAGATTTTGCGCTGACGAACTACGCCATCAAGCTGCTGGCCGCAGCGACCATGCTAATCGACCACATCGGCGTGGTCTTTTTCCCTGATGCGATCGGGTTGCGGATCGTGGGGCGGCTGAGCTTTCCGCTGTTTATTTGGCTGCTGGTGCAGGGCGAAACTCACACCCGCGACATTTGGCGCTACGGCCTGCGGCTGACGGCCCTGAGTATAGTGACGCAGCCGATCTATCAGCTCACCTTTGGCACGGCACGGCCCAACATTTTGTTTGAGCTGCTGCTGGGCCTGGTTTGTCTACGGCTAGCCCGCAATTTTCCTCGGTTTGAGATGCCCATCTGGCTGGGCGCGGCGGGGCTGAGCACAGGGCTTGATCTGGGCTATGGCAGCTACGGCATTGGTCTGCTCGTTCTCACCCGCTACTTTCGCCGCGATTGGCTGTGGGCAATGCTGTGGGTTGGGTTTCATTGGCTCTGGGCCTGGATCGATGGGCCATTTCAACTGCCCGCGATCGCAGTGCTGCTGATATTTTGGTTTGCCAAGGGCGATCGGGGGCCAAAGGTACGGTGGTTCTACGCCTTTTACCCCGCCCATTTGGCCCTGCTAGGGCTAATTCGATCCGGAGGATAACCTCAGTTTAAGATAACGCCGTCCCTTCCAGCCTGTCTGACTCCATCGGGTGACCTACTCCGGAAAGAAAAAATCGGTTGACTCTTCGTCTTCCTCAGCGGCAATGTAGCTGCGGTAATACTCTTCTAGATCCGACGCCCCAATGGAGCGCTCGGAGGGGTTTTCAAAAAAGGTCTTGACCTTGAGGTAGCGACGCAGCCCCTCAGCCCCAGCATCGTGCTGGGTGGCCGCCTTAAAGTCATCGGGGAAGGTGTCGCTAACTTGTAGCCACGCTTCTTCTAAGATGTCCTCTACGTCTTCGTTAGGGGCACTTTCAATTAATGTTTCTAGCCCGTCGAGAATGTCAATTAGCTTGAGGATCTCTGGGATTTTCTCCGAATCAGACATTGAGCCGCGCACAACCAAGGGCTAAACAACCGCGAATGCTTAGAGGATCTTAGTGGAGTATGGCCCTGATTGATCGCCGATGCCGCAGAGAAACGGGTGAGTGGGCGAGTGGGTGAGTGGATGGGTGGCGGCTTTGGGAGAAGTGGCGAGGCGGCGGCGGCAGTTTGGTAGAAGCCTATGCAAGGCGCTGGCCAGGGTGCTGTGGCCCACAGGCTACGGCAATCGACTGCTCAGCCCTGTCTGGGGATTGTCTGTAACTCCCTAGGGGAGGTTGAAATTGCCCTGGGGGGCTGGGGCGGTGCGCCACTCGCGCAGGCGCAGCTGGGCCTGCGCGTAGGCTTCGGTCTGGGCGGGCACAGCTTCGGCAATGGCGATCGCCCGTAGGGTATTCACAGCGGCCTCAGTCTCGGCCAGGCGCAGAATGTCCCAGCTCCAGCGGGTGAGGGCCTGGGTGGCCTCGGGCCGCTGGGGGCTGCCCTCGGGCACCTGCTGGGCCAGGCGCACGGCCTCGGCCAGGGCGCTGACGGTGCCTGTCTGGGCGGTTTGGTAGGCGGCCTGGAGCTGCTGCTGCCCCACGAGCTGGCCCCGCCAGCCCCGAAGGCTGGTCTGGGCCTCATCGTGCAGGACGCGCCCTGAGCCAATGCGCGAGGCCACCGCCACCGCCTCGTTGAGCCGACCCTGGGCGGCGAGCTGGCGGGCCTGGGCCAGCAGCGGGCTATCTTCTGCTCGCTGCAGATCGGCCCGCCACTGGCTAATTTCTCGCTGGGCTTCGTCGTAGAGGGCGCGGCCCGAGCCAATCTGCCGGGCGGTGGCGATCGCCCCGGCCAGATCGCCCTGCTGGGCCTGCTGCTGGGCCAGGCTGAGAATTGGTCGGTCTTCGGTGGTTTGAATTTGCCCGCGCCAGCGGCTGATCTGGGCTTCGGTATCTTCCCAAGCGGGGTTGCTGCGCGACACCTGCTGGGCCTCGATAATGGCCGCCTGGAGGTCAACTACAGTGCCGGGCAGAGCCACTTGTCTGGCCCACTCCAGCTGCGATCGCCCGGCGACCTCGTCTTGCCAGCGCCGCATCAGCGCCTGGGCCTTGCCGTAGAGGGGGCGATCGGCGCTGACGCTTTGCAGCCGCACAATGCCTCCCTCCAGCCCGGTAATGCCCCCCTGCCAGGCCAGCTGGCTGGCATCGATCAGGGTGCGCATGTCGGCGATTTCGCTGCCCATGCCCAGCGCCGCTGGAATCGCCTCTAGCATTTGGCCTGCGGCCGTGGCGTCGCGGCGTTCTAGGGCAGATTCGGCCATGGCCACCAGGTCGCGGCCAAACCCGCGAATCACCGACTGGGCCTCGCTGTAGACCGGGCTTTGGCTGTCAATGCCCTGGGCCAGGGCCAGGGCCTCCTGCATGGCTTTGAGGGTGCGCTGGCGGGCTAGCTCCTTAGCCTTGCCCAACTGGTTGAGGTCATCGCGGGCGGCGGTGATATTGGCCGTCAGCTCGTCATACTTAGTGGTCTTCCAGTGGGTGTTGCCTACGGTGAGCAGCTGAAGGGCCTTGGCAAAGGCATCTTGAAAGGCCAGCTGCTTGAGGTCGGTGATCGCCGCCTCGTAAATAGTCTCGGCTGCTTGCCAAATTTGGTTCCACTCGCTCACCTGCTGACCTACCACCTGGGCGGCGGCGGTGTGGTTGGGAATGCGGCGGGCGATGGCAATGGCTGCGGCAATGTCTCCCGATTGAAATGTAGTTTCGGCCAGGGCGAGAATTTTCTCTGACCAGGCTTCGATCCGCAGATCGACATCGCCCCGGAGCGGATGATCATCGGGCAGTGACTCTAGCAGGGCGATCGCCTCTAAATACCCTTCTACAGTGCCCTGTTCAGCATAGGCCTCGGCACACTGCACCCGCGTGGCTGCCGCCGCCGTGGGCCAAAAAATTGCCCGACAGTTGGGCAGGTTAGGAATGCGAAACAGGCTGACGGCCGACATCACCCCGACGCCGCTGACCGCCACCAAAATGCCCACCGACCAAATCGGCCAGGTGCGCGCCAGCCTTTGAACAAAAGGAACGCGGGCAGGGGGCAGGTTGGGATCGCTAGGGTCGCCCCGCAAATCGGCCAGGGGGTCATAGCGGGGGCGATCGGCCTGGGTTGAGTAGCCTTCGGTATATCCCACGGCCCCCTTTGGGGTTGTTAAATTTGGGGTTGCTAAATCTGGCCCCCCCAGTTTAGGGGACGGAGCGCTGGGTGGATCTGGGCTGGGGGACGGAGCGCTGGGCGGCGTTGGGCGCGATCGCCGCTGACCAGCCCCCGCACCGGGGGGAGCCTGTCGTCCAGAGGTATGTTGATCTGGAGCCATGTCCGCTTCCTAGATTGTTGCGCCGGAGGATGGCGCAGGGTGTTTGCGCCGGAGAGTTGCGCTGGAGCAGCGCCCAAACCAGGTAATTAGCCCTAGCTCCCTAGGGCCAAGGTAGTCACCGCCAAAGTCAGCCCTAGTATAGCCACGTCTTCGGTAAACGCAAGCTGTCTTAACGAGACCGCTAACCCCAGCCCCTACCCGCCTACCTGGTCTTTGTACTCATCGGCGGTCAGGGTATCGTCTAGCTCTTCTAAGTCGCTGGCTTTAATTTTAACCAGCCAGCCGTCGCCGTAGGGGTCGTCACCAATCTGCTCAGGGGCCTCGATTAAGACCTCATTGCGCGCTAGCACCTCCCCCGTCACCGGCGATTTCAGCTCTTCCACGGCTTTAACCGACTCTACGGTGCCAAATTTCTCGCCCTTCTCCACGGCGTCGCCAATGTCGGGCAGTTCTAAAAAGACAATGTCGCCCAGCTGGTCAATGGCAAAGGCGGTGATGCCCACGGTGACAACAGACTCGTCTTCGTCGGCGCGAACATACTCGTGGCTGTCAAGATATTTCAGAGTTTCGGGATATTCAAATGCCATAGCACAACCTCAAGCCCCGAAGGAACGTATTGGACGGTGGAGTTACACCGCCGCAGGGATCAAATGCAAGTGTGCCATGAGTCAGCGGTTTTGGCGCAGGGAATGCGGGGATGAGGGGATGGGTAAACTCCAGCACCTACCCACTCCCCCACTCCCTTCACTTCGCTCGATAAAAGGGCCGCTTCACCACCGTCGCGGGCTTGGCCTGGCCGCGCACCTCTACCTCAATGGTCTGCCCCACCTTGGCTAGGGGCGTGGCCACGTAGGCGAGGGCAATGGGGATATTGAGCGTGGGGGCCAGGGTGCCGCTGGTGACGGTGCCGACGCGATCGCCCTGGTGTAGCACCGGGTAGTCGTGACGGGCAATGTGGCGATCGGCCATGGCCAGCCCCACCAGGCGACGGCTCACGCCCTTGGCTTTCTGGGCCTCTAGGGCCGATCGCCCGACAAAATCGTCTTTGTCATCCAGATGCACCAGCCAGCTCAGGCCCGCCTCTAGGGGGCTGATGGTGTCGTCAATGTCTTGGCCGTAGAGGGCCATGGCGGCCTCTAGGCGCAGGGTGTCTCGCGCCCCTAGGCCGCAGGGGGCAGCGCCCGCCGCCGTGAGGGTGTGCCAGAGGGCCAGGGCGGTGACGGGGTCGGCCATGATCTCAAAGCCGTCTTCGCCGGTGTAGCCGGTGCGGGCGACCCAGGCGGGCTGGCCTAGCAGGGTGGTGTCGGCGTGGACAAAGCGGCTCAGCTGGCTCAAGTCGAGGCTGCTGTGGGGCTGGAGCAGGGCAGCGGCGGCAGGCCCCTGGAGCGAGATCAGGGCGCGATCGCGTGATTCGTCCACCAGGTCAATATCGCTGCCCGCTAGGTGCTCTAGCAGCCAGATCTTGTCTTTGTCGGTGGTGGCCGCGTTGACGATCAGCGCCACGGTTTCAGTATCTGCCCCCAGGGGTGACTTGAGGTAGACAATTAGGTCGTCAATGATGCCGCCCTG
>JBBSLR010000187.1:0-6130 GCA_038255045.1 Phormidesmidales cyanobacterium | reverse complement strand
CTCAAATATAAAGGCAAGACCCGCCAGCCCATCATTCGCAACCTGACTCGCGTTAGTAAGCCTGGTCTGCGCGTGTACTCCAACCGAAAGGAGCTGCCTCGGGTACTCGGTGGCATTGGCATTGCCATTGTCTCTACCTCCAGCGGGATTATGACCGACCGCGATGCTCGTCGTCAGGGCATTGGTGGTGAAGTTCTTTGCTATGTCTGGTAGGACAGCAGGGTGATAGCGATTTACCGCTAATCATCAGGGACGTTATTGATTGCTAAGGATTTAGGAGTTTTGCATCATGTCACGTATTGGCAAACGGCCAATCCCAGTCCCGGCTAAGGTGTCAATCACGATTGACGGTCAGGATATTCAGGTCAAAGGGCCCAAGGGCGAGCTGTCTCGCACGTTGCCCAGCGGAGTTTTGTTGGTTCAGGATGGCGACACCGTGCTGGTGAATCGCAAAAATGACTCGCGGATAGCCCGTGAGCGTCATGGCCTTTGCCGCACTCTGGTGGCTAACATGGTTGAGGGAGTTTCTAACGGCTACCAGAAGCGCCTGGAAATTCAGGGTATTGGTTACCGTGCCCAGGTGCAGGGTCGTACGCTCAACCTCAGCCTGGGCTACAGCCATCCTGTGGTGTTTGAGCCTCCCGCAGGCATTGAGTTTGTAGTTGAGAACAACACCAATGTTGTCGTCAGCGGCATCGATAAAGAATTGGTAGGCAACATTGCCGCCAGCATTCGGGCGAGCCGCCCCCCTGAACCCTACAAGGGTAAAGGTGTGCGCTACGCCGGGGAGCAGGTCAGACGTAAGGCCGGTAAGTCAGGGAAGAAATAGTTATGAAAGCAAGTCGTAAAGAATTAACCCGCCGCCGCCACGCCCGCGTTCGTCGCCGAGTGTTTGGCACCTCTGAGCGGCCTCGTCTGGCTGTGTTCCGCTCGAACCAGCATATTTATGCCCAGATCATTGACGACACTGCCCACCACACCCTAGTGGCGGCTTCTACTGTCGAGTCCGACCTCTTAAAGGACGAGGCGGCACCGACCCAGGAAGCGGCGGCGGCTGTTGGTAAGTTGGTGGCAGAGCGAGCCCTGAAGGCTGGCATTACCCAGGTCGTCTTTGACCGTGGCGGTAAGCTGTATCACGGTCGAGTAGCGGCCCTGGCCGATGCCGCTCGTGAAGCTGGTCTAAGCCTGTAACAGGCTGTTGTTAGAAACACCGATTGTCGCTTGATGTAAATAAGGCTGGGGAAAGGCATGGCAAACCGTCGCAAAGAAGCGCGTACTAAAGAGAAAAAGACCGACTGGCAGGAGCGCGTCGTGCAAATTCGCCGCGTTACCAAAGTGGTGAAGGGGGGCAAAAAGCTCAGCTTCCGTGCCATTGTCGTGGTTGGCAATGAGAAGGGTCAGGTCGGTGTTGGGGTCGGCAAAGCCGGCGATGTGATTGGTGCGGTCAAGAAGGGCGTGGCCGATGGCAAAAAACACCTAGTGGATGTGCCCCTAACTCGTTCCTATTCCATTCCCCATCCGTCTAACGGCATTGGCGGCGGTGCCAAGGTATTTATGCGCCCAGCGGCTCCGGGTACTGGGGTAATTGCCGGTGGGGCTGTGCGTACCGTGCTAGAGCTGGCTGGGGTTCGCAACGTTTTGGCTAAGCAGCTCGGCTCTAACAACCCCCTCAACAACGCTCGGGCGGCAGCCGATGCCCTGGCTTCGCTACGGACGTTCGCTGACGTAGCCGACGAGCGGGATATTCCGGTTGAGCAACTTTACATTTAGCAGGTCAAACTCAAGTCTCGGTTAGTGGAGTTTACCTGTGGGAAAACTCCCGCTCAAGAACTGGGCTTGCTGTATCTTTCGGTATCGCTGTTTTTATTTTCCTCAGCCATGAGAATCAACGACGCACAACCACAAGCAGGCTCTAAGCGCCGCCGTCGCCGCGTTGGCCGCGGTATTTCTGCGGGCCAGGGCGCGAGCTGCGGCTTCGGCATGCGGGGTCAAAAATCTCGTTCGGGTAGTGGTACTCGGCCCGGGTTTGAGGGTGGCCAGATGCCCCTCTACCGCCGGGTTCCCAAGCTTAAGCATTTCCCTCTGGTAAACCAGAAGGAATACACCATCATCAATGTCAAGGGACTCTCTGCCCTAGCCGCAGGTACGGAGGTATCGCTGGAATCTCTGCTGGAGGCCGGTATTTTGACCACCAATGACGGCCCTCTGAAGGTGCTGGGCGATGGCGAACTAACTGTGGCCCTAACCATTAGAGCTACGGCCTTTACCCAGTCGGCCAAGGAGAAGATTGAGCAGGCTGGCGGCACCTGGGAAGTGGTTGCATAGCTAGATGACTCGCCGATCCCTTAAACTGGGGGTGAGGCCGTATCTATAGAATCTATGGATACCAATCGTCGTCAATGTATTGCTAAATGTAGGGCTGAGGTATTTTTGCATGGTTGTAAGTCGGGGTAAAAATCCCAGCGCGCAGGAAACATTTATGCAGATGGCTCAGGCTGCTGGCCTGCGCAGTCGGTGGCTGGTGACCCTGGGTCTGCTGGTATTGGTCAGACTGGGGATTTTTATTCCGGTGCCGGGAATTGACCGCCAGGCTTTTGCTGCATCCATTCAGTCGGGAACTCTGGCGGGCTTTGTGGGCTTTCTGGATATCTTTGTGGGCGGTGGCCTATCGGCCCTCGGTATTTTTGCCCTCGGTATTCTGCCCTTCATTAACGCCTCGATCATTATGCAGCTGCTGACGGCGGCTCTACCTCAGCTTGAAGACCTGCAAAAGAATGAAGGGGAAGCTGGGCGGCGCAAAATTTCTCAGATCACTCGCTACGTGGCTCTGGGTTGGGCGATTTTGCAGAGTACTCTGCTGGCGTCCTTTTTGCTTTATCAGTTCGCTGAGGTTCCTGGCCCTGCCTTTATTGCTCAGACTGTGATTGCCCTGACCGCAGGCTCCATGTTTGTGATGTGGGTGGGTGAGCTGATTACCGAGCGAGGCATTGGCAATGGCGCTTCGCTGCTGATTTTCTTGAACATTGTGTCTACCCTGCCTCGCTCCCTGGGGCAGACTATCGAACTGGCTCAGAGCGGCGATCGCGGCCTCGTCGGCGGCGTTATTATTCTGATGCTGGCCTTTTTGGCCATGATTGTGGGCATTGTCTTTGTTCAAGAGGGCACTCGCCGGATTCCAATTATTTCTGCCCGGCGCCAGGTGGGTCGCAAGCAATACCTGGAGCAGAGTAACTACCTGCCCCTGCGCCTCAACCAGGGCGGCGTCATGCCGATTATCTTTGCCTCGGCGGTGCTGGTGCTGCCCATTTCGCTGACTCAGTACGTCACGAATCCCGTGTTCAGCCAGTTTGTGAACAACTATTTGAACCCTACGTCTTGGTTCTACGTTTCGCTTTATTTGGTTCTGATTCTTTTCTTTAGCTACTTCTACGCATCTCTGGTGATGAACCCTGAGGATGTGTCTCGTAATCTAAAGAAGATGGGAGCGAGTGTTCCAGGCATCCGTCCCGGTAAGGCGACGACTGAATACATCAGCCGAATTTTGAATCGGTTGACATTTTTGGGGGCGATTTTCCTTGGTATGGTGGCGGTTGTCCCCAGTGCCGTGGAGAGCCTCACCCGAGTTCAAACCTTTCGGGGCTTTGGCGCAACGTCTCTGTTGATTTTGGTGGGTGTGGCGATTGACACGGCCAAACAGATTCAAACCTACGTGATTTCTCAGCGCTACGAAGGCATGGTGAAGCAGTAGTGACTCGACTTATTTTTCTTGGCCCGCCGGGGGCCGGTAAGGGCACCCAAGCGGCGCTGCTGGCTAAGGATTGTGAGGTACCCCACATTTCGACGGGGGACATTTTGCGGTCGGCGGTGGCGGCGGGCAGTGAACTGGGTAAAAAGGCTGACCAGTATATGAGCGCTGGGGAGCTGGTGCCCGATGACTTGATGCTTGACCTGATTCAAGAGCGTTTGGGTCAGGTTGACGTTGAAAAGGGCTGGCTTTTAGACGGTTTTCCTCGCAATGTGCCCCAGGCGGAATTTTTGCAGAAGCTGCTCGATCAACTTGAGCAGCCCGTGGATTTTGTGGTCAACCTCGACGTGGAAGACGCGGTGATTGTGGCCCGTCTGCTGCAGCGAGGTCGTAAAGACGATCAGGAGTCGGTGATCTTGACTCGCCTTGAGGTGTATCGTCAGCAGACTGAACCGCTGATTGACTTTTACCGCAGCCGTCAGCAGCTGGTGTCTGTGGACGGAAATCAGCCTCTGGAGGCAGTTTACGCTGACCTTAAGCGCCTGGTGATGGAATAGTCGCTGGGGTTATGCTAGAGTTCAGCCTGTTTTGGCCTGTTGATTTGTATTAAGGAGACGTTAGCTTGTCTAAGCAAGACTTAATTGAGATGGAGGGCACCATTACTGAATCGCTGCCGAACGCGATGTTTCGGGTTGATTTGGACAATGGTTTCAACGTGCTGGCCCACATTTCTGGGAAGATTCGCCGTAACTATATTAAGATTTTACCGGGCGATCGCGTCAAGGTAGAGCTGACCCCCTATGACCTGACCAAGGGGCGCATTACCTACCGCCTGCGCAAGAAGTAGAGCACCTAGGTCAAGATTGGCGCTAATAATTTGTCGGCCCCTGTACGGAAGATGTCTGTGCAGGGAAGTTCTGTTTGAGCCTCCACCGCTTGGATAGCTTCGGCGGCGGCGACGGCGGTGAGGTGGCCGGTGTTGAGGGCGATCGCCACCACCTTCGCCGCCGCAAACGCCCCCGCCGCCGTGGCCACCTGTTCGTAGAAGGCTACTACGCTGGGTAGGTCAGGTATTTTGACCTGGGGAAAGTTTTGTATGTGGGTTTGCCCGGCCCGGTGTACCAGCACCAGATGGGTGGGCTGGGCGCCCCGCAGCAGGGGCAGCGTCGCGGTTGAGGCCGGGTTAAACAGTGACCCCTGGCCTTCGACAAAGACAAAATCGTAGTGGGGGCCGTGGCGCAGGAGCTGCTGCTCAACCGCGCCGGAGGCATAATCGACCCGCACGGCATCTAAAGCGACGCCGTCATCGCCTAGCATGAGGTTAGTTTGCCCGGTGGCGATCACCTTAGAGCGCAGCCCCCGCTGCAGGCAGGCGCGGTGCAGCTCTAGGGTGGCGGACATTTTGCCGACGGACATATCGGTGCCGACGGTCAAGATGCGTTTGCAGGTCAGCTGGCGGGCTTGGCCGCTGCCTACGGTCAGCCCCTCGGGTTCTTGGCGCACATCCCAAACCCACTGGTAGTCTCTGAGCCAGGGCTGAAGGGCTGGGTGGTCGGCCATGGGGGTGTGGAGGCCGTTGACAACGCTGAGGCCCGCCTTGACGGCCTGCTCGATCTGTTGAAACCAGGCGTCGGGCAGCTTGCCGCCGGAGGGGGCGATGCCGATCACCAGCACGTCTGGGGTAAAGGTGAGGGCCTCGGTCAATGACTCGACCACGGGGATGGGTTTGTCAATGCCGGTCAGCTCTAGTAGAGACCTGCCTGCCCCCTGGTAGTCAATCACCGCGACGATGGGCGACTGGCTAAAGCGCAGCAGGGCCAGCCCGGTTTTGCCCATGGTGCTCTGGGTGCCCTCGTGCATGAGTAGGGCGATGCGGCTATCGGGCTTGAGGTGCATAACTGAGTCCAAGTCCAGGGTGGGCGGGGGGCAGCAGTCGTCCGTCGGTCAGCTGGAGGCCGGTGAAAGGGTCGTCGCGCAGGTTGAGGTGGCTGTCGAGATCGAGGTAGTCGGCCAGGGGCGAAAGCTGGGCCATGGCTCCGTTGGCGAGGCTGCTGTCGGAATAGCAGCCAAACATCACCTGAAGGCCGCAGGCCCGGGCGGTGTGGATCATTCTCAGAGCCTCGGTCAGCCCGCCCGCTTTCATCAGCTTAATGTTAATGCCATCGACAAAATTTGCCAGGTGAGGAATATCTTGGCTGGTGAAGCAGCTTTCGTCGACAAAAATGGGCAGGGGGGAATGCTGCCTGAGCATGGCCAAATCGGCATTTTGGTCCACGGGTAAGGGCTGTTCTAGGTGGGTGACGCGGCGATCGCCCAGCCAAGTCGCCATGATCTTGGCTTCGTCCAGCGTCCAGCCGCCGTTGGCGTCGATGCTGAGGCTGACCT